>CAIWHS010000169.1 GCA_903912515.1 uncultured Planctomycetaceae bacterium | reverse complement strand
TATTGCGTTCAGCGGCGGGGCCCATGATTTTGCAACAAAGCCTGTAACCCCAGCGGCGCTGGTCGCCACGCAAGACCATGAGGCGATCGCGCAAGTTGTCGAGTTCGGTGGAATCGCGACCTGCCAGGCAGGCATCAATTTCCACATGGTTGGTGACGGCTTTTTCGGTGGCAAATCGTTCGTGCAGGGCGGTGAGCAAAGTTTTGCGTTCGGCTTCGACGATACGGCCATCAGACTTTGCAGCCGAAAGCCCGAGATCGACCATGGTTTCAAACCAGCTTATGGTTTGCTCGGTGGGTGTTAGTGGTTGAGTGGGCCTAGAAGTCGGGGGGGGCGGCGTGGAAGGCTTTGGCGGGTTGGACGGTTTGGGAGCATCGGGTACATCGGCCCTAAATGGATCGAAGGGATCATCGGGTGTGGAACGGCCGCTTGAGGGTGCCGGGGCGGATTTGGGCGGGAGGGGTTGGGTTTTGCGCGGCTTGAGGAATTCGTCGCTAGAAGGTTCTTCCACTGCTTCTTTGGAAGATGCCACCTCGGGCAATGGTTTAGGCGCTTTGGAGGCAGGCATTGGCACAGGATTAACGGGCCGACCCCAAAATTCATCGATGGTGGGGAGAGGTGCATCCAAGGTGTCGGGTGAAAGTAATGCCGGTTGGCGGAATGAGAAATGCAGGCTTGACCCGTTTTGGTGAGCCAAAGCTAAGCGCGGGCCCAGTTCTTCCAGCGCAGAACGATATACAGCTATGGTGCGAAGGGGATCGCGCATGGCCTGCTCAAAATCGCGGGTGGTTTTGGCCTCGCGCTCGCGCTCACGGGCAGCTTCGGGGCCTTTGCCTAAATTGAATTCCTTGGTGGCATTGGCGGTGATTTTGCTGGCGGTGGCTTTGAGAGTTTTTTCACGCTCGGGGCCAACCCCCGGAACATTTTGCAAACTGAAAGCATCGGCCACAGCGCCCACATCGTAGTAACCGGCCTGACGAAGGCCATCGAGTACCGAGGGGCCTATGCCTTGGCCTTGTTTCAACAAATCGAGCTCCAGATCAGCAAGGTGTTTTTTCAGCGCCTGGGCGCGGGCCTTGGTGATATTGCTAGCTTGCTCATTATTGGCGGCCTCGATTTGAGACTCGGTTTCTTGGAGACCCCGGCGTAATTCTTTTTCAAGTTTTTCGAGACGGATAGCCCAGAGGTAGGTGGGGGAGCTGGAAAGCTGTTTGAGGCGAAAGAAGTAGAAAAGTGCCAGGGGCAAACCAATGGTCACCAAGACTACCAGGAGTGTTTGCACCCAAAACATAGCCATCCCCCACAGGCACCGACATGCCAGCCTTAAAAAGCAGGCGCCTTTGATTTTTACCAACTTTGGCTGACAACACTCAGGGCATGAGGGCTAAATCTTTTGGGAAAGCTTATGACGCAAAGTTTTGCAAACAGATCAATATCTAAAATATGCCACTGGATAGCAAAATAAATCATTTTGCGATCTTGCTGGCGTGGTTCAACAAACGGATGTAGTATTTGTGTACCTACCTCAGCGACTGATTCCACTTTTATCTAACTTGGATGCCCGCAATGGCGAAATTGTATGCCAAACGGCCACACAGGCGCGCCTTTTTGCAGGTAGGTCTACCGGTGTTGGCTGGCGGGCTTGGCAACAACTTTGCGCACGGTGTTGAAGCGGACCGCAGAAGTGCTTTGAAAGACCATTCGGTCTTGATGATTTTCCTGCATGGTGGGCCCAGTCAGTATGAATTTTGGGACCCTAAACCTGATGCGCCCTCTGACATTCGTACAGTGACCGGACACTTGCCCACCCGATTGGCGGGTGTGCGATTTGGCTCGCATTTTCCAAAGTTGGCCCAGCGAGCTGACCGGTTTTGCGTGGTTCGCTCTTATGTGCCTGGGGATGGAAACCACGATCTGAAACCGCTTGTCAGCCAGCATTCGCTGATGGGCAGCCTTGGTGCGGCGTATAACTCGATAGCGGGCCCGCAAAACCCGGTCACGGCGCTGCCCAGCAGCCTGCATCTGATGCCTGTGGCTGTGGGTGAAAAGCGGGTACCACCACCTGATTTTGGACTGGCTGAGTTGCAAACTGCCACAGGACCATTTGCGCGGTCGAACAGCCCATTCATTCCCGGTGGCACCGGCCCTGCGCTAGCCAATATGACTTTAAGCATGCCGGCCGACCGGTGGGGGGATCGTAGCAGTTTGCTGAAACGCCTGGATGAAAATGAAGCCCGGCTGGATGCCTTGAGCGGAACTGAAGGGCCACGGGAAAGGGCAATGCGGGTCTTATTGGCAAATACTGGCAAAGCCTTCCAACTGAACCAGGAACCCGAACGGGTGATCGCCCGTTATGACACTGCCGGCTTGGTAAGCGAGGCCTCGATTGGAACCACGCTTAATAACCACAATTTTTACAAAGAGCATGTCCGATCGCTTGGAAGATTATTGTTACTTGGGCGCAGGCTGATTGAAAATGGCGCTGGGCTGGTGACTGTGAACACGGCGTTTGTTTGGGACATGCATGCAGATGTGAACAATGCCCCAGTCAAAACGGGAATGGACTGGCTGGCACCACCTCTTGATCATGCACTGAGCGTGCTATTGGACGATATGGAAGACCGGGGCTTGCTGGAACGAACTTTGGTGGTGGTTTGCGGTGAAATGGGACGAACACCCAAGGTGAATGACAAGGGAGGCAGGGACCACTGGGGCGACCTTGGTCCGTTGCTTTTAGCGGGATGCGGGGTGCCTCGAGGAGCAGTGCATGGTCTTTCGACCCGGGATGGCTCGCGGCCGGCAAGTTCGCCGGTGACCAACCAGAATCTTTTAGGTCAAATTTGGAGCACCTTACTAGACACCCAAAAACTACGCCTGAGGGCTGACCTTGGGCCAGCCTGGACGCGCATGCTGGGCTATCCGACAATTTTCACTTGAGTTTATTCCAGGAGCCCACCAATGGCTTACCCGCACGACAAACTGCGATTCGCGCTGGATAGGCGGGTATTCCTGCAAGCCAGCTTGGGAGCCACCGGCCTTGGTTTGTCTAATCGGCCCCTTGGGGCCAACGCGGGTGGCAAAGCAAAATCGGTGATCCTTTTTTGGCTTTCGGGTGGTGCCTCGCATATCGACACTTGGGACATGAAACCCTTGGCGGCTGCGGAATACCGAGGGCCCTTCAAGCCGATTGCCACCCGTGTGAATGGCATTCAGGTGTGCGAGCATTTGCCCGGGTTGGCTAAACGCATGGACAAGGTGGCACTGATTCGCTCGGTGGGGATGCGAAAACGGGATCTGACTGGCGATCACCATGCGGGATATTATTACAACCAAACGGGCCATGCTCCGGACAGCACCTTTTTGACATTAGGAAACAATCGCAAACCTGAACCAACCGATTGGCCATCGATGGCGTGTCTTGCAGGACGCGCTTTGCCCAGGCGAAGCCCCTTACCTGCCACCATTGCTTTACCCGAAAAGCCGGGCGCACCTGAATTCACCCGGCCGGGGCAATTCGCCGCCCGACTGGGGCAGTTACATGACCCGTTTTACCTGATCGCAGACCACCCAAGGCCTGAGGAATTCAGTGTGCCCTCGATGACCTTAGCGGGTGGACTGGATGTGGAACGGTTATCGGGAAGACGGGGCTTGAGCGGGTCGCTGGATTTGCTTCCTAGGGCGATAGACCAGTTGGGTAGCGACCTGGATTTGCAAACTAGGCGGGCCTATGAGCTTTTGTCTTCAGCCAAGGCAAGGAGCGCGTTTGATTTATCTGGAGAGGCCAAAGAGCTGAAGGACCGTTATGGGTCAACGGTGAACGGCACCTCACTTTTGCTTGCCCGAAGGTTGGTAGAAGCGGGCGTGCCCTTTGTGAGTGTTTATTGGCGAGGCGACCTGAAACAGAGCGACAAACTGAAATGCGCCAGTGGCGGAGGATGGGACACACACGGCAACAATTTTCAATGCCTGAAGGATTGGCTTTTGCCTGAATTTGACATGGCTTATAGCGCCCTTTTGGACGACTTGGAGGCGCGGGGCCTTTTGGATAGCACACTGGTTTTGGTGAGCAGTGAAATGGGACGACACCCCAAAGTGGGAGACATTCGCTCAGGGGGAACATCAGGTGCTGGGCGGGACCACTGGACCCATGCGATGAGCATTTTGATGGCTGGAGGCGGTGTGAAGGGTGGGCAGGTATACGGCTCAACCGACAAGGTTGGTGGCTACCCTTCGGAAAAACCATGCGGGCCTGAGGACATTGCAGCAACAACCCTGGCAGCATTGGGCCTGAAGGGGCCACTCATGCTGAACGACCGAGAAAACAGGCCAACCGATTTTTGGCCCGAGGGAAGAATTTTGGCGGAGGTGTTGGGTTAGGGGAAAGTTCCTGCAAATTGGAAACCTTTCTGCGCTCAGCTCAATAATTTCACAAACAAGGAACGCGTGCGAGAACGCAGACTGGCTATATGGGCAGACAGATCGGCTGGGGCATTAGGGCCCAAGCGGCGGCGGAGCTTCTCGAGTTCGGCAGGATCGGCAGGTAATTCGTCGAAGGCGCGATTGTGCACGATTCGCAAGCGCATGAGGCAATGATTTAAAAAGGCATGGGCTTCGCGCAGTTGGGTTGCAGAAAGAATGTCCAACAGGCCCAAATCTTCCAGCTTGGAAATGGCATCGAGAGTATTTGGCTCGATTTCTGTCACATTTCCAGACGCATTTTTGCATTGCAGAATGGTTGTGATGAACTCGATATCGGTCAGCCCACCCTGACCCCGCTTCAGGTCGCGCTCGGGCCTGCTGGCTTCGAGACGCTGGCGCATGGCCAGCATCTCACGGGTGCCAGATTCGGGCCATGGAGCTTGGGTGGCACGGGCAAGGGCAGCGCGAACTTCTTGGACAAAGTCGGGATCGCCATGGACAACCCTGGCGCGGACCAGGGCAATTCGCTCCCACAACTGGGCATTACCACCCGCCCCGTGGTAGCGACTGAATTCGGGCAGACTGAGCACCAGGGAACCGGAACGACCTGTGGGCCTTAGACGCATATCCAAGCTGTAGAGGCGCCCCTGCCCTTTCTGACTTTGTTGGGTGGCGTATCGAATGACCCTTTGGGCCAGTTCAGTGAAATGATGATGGCAGTCGGCGTTGCTTCCGCCCATTTGGCCGGCGCCTTCCCAGGCGAAACGGCCAGCCCCCTCGTAAAGGACAATGATGTCGAGGTCGCTGTGGTAACTCATCTCCCTGGCGCCCAAACGGCCTAAGGCAACGATAGCCCAACGGCAATGCTGGCCGGCACGGGGTCCTTCTGTGAGGTTGGGAGTGCCCGAACGGGCATTCAGTTCCATTTCTGCTCTTTGGGCCAAGGCTCCCAAGATCACTTCGGCAATATCAGTGAGGGCTTGGGAGGTGGCGCGAGCATCATCTTTACCCAGAATGTCGCGAACTCCCACACGGAGAAATTCCTTGTCTTGAAAGCTACTGAGAATGGTTTCGGGATCTTCGGCCCCTTTGAGGAGCGTAGTCACTTCGCGGTCGAGCATTTCCCGGGTTGGAGGCTGATCCAAAACTAGGGTATCGAGCAGTTCATCTGCCATACCGGGGTTGGTGATCATAATCTCGCTAAGAAATTGGCTCCAGGCACACAGATCTACCATCAAACGGAGGGAAGGTGGGTGCAGGCGAAAGAGCTCGTAGAGTTCCGCCCGGGCCCCCAAGCTGGCTGTGACACGCTCTAGGTTGGCAAGGGCCATGTCGGGATCGGGTGCCTGTGACAAGGCGCGCAACAACTGGGGTGCGATGCTGGCCAGAAAGTGACGGCAGCGTTTGGCACTCAGAAATGGAACTGGCTCGCGCGCCAGCAATGCCAAGTTGGCAATCGCCTTGATAGGGTCATTGAAGTGGTGGCGCCTGAGGATACGCTCTGCCTCGGCGGGGTCGGTATCAGGATCAAGGACCAGGTCAGTCTCAGGTTCGGCCTGACGTTCATCGGTGGCGAAGGATTGGTGGAGTAAATGATCGAGGATGGCACGGGTTGGCCCGGTGCAGGAACGAAATTGGACCATGAAGGCATCGGCTGCATTGGTGCCATCTTCCAAGCCGCCCAATCCCATCCGGCGTGCCAAGCGCTCGAGTCCACCGGCATCTTCTGGCAGACGATGCACCTGCAAATCGAATAACATTTGCAGGCGGTGCTCGGTCTTGCGCAGGAACCGGTAGGACTGATCTAGAAGGCGGTATTCTTGGTCAGTCAGACAACCTGCGCGCTCGAGGGCCAAAAGTGCAGGCAGCGTGCCGCGAAGGCGCAGGGCGGAAAGATCTCCACCGTTTGCCAACTGAAGGAATTGCACCGTGTATTCGATATCACGAATACCGCCACGGCCGGTCTTCACATCAAGATCTTCGCCGCCGGTGGTTTTGGCGCGAGTTTCAATACGCCTTTTGAGGGCCTTGATTTCGTTTATTTCTGCAAAAGAAAGGTATTTCCGATAAATGAATGGCTCGATGGCCTGAAGAAATTCCCTGCCCAAATCGACATCGCCGGCAACGGGCCTGACCTTGATAAGCGCCTGACGCTCCCAAGTGCGGCCCATGGAATCGTAATAGGCCATGGTGGCCAGCAGATCACGAGCCACCGGGCCCTTGCCTCCATCGGGCCTTAGGCGTAGGTCGACGCGGTAACCGGCACCGGCATCGCTGGGTGCCGCCAGCAAGCGAATGACCTCGGCAGAGAGCTTGGCAAAAAATTCGCCTGCGGAAAGGTGCATCCGGCCGCCCTGGGTTGTGCCTTCGCGATCGAAGAGGAACATCAGGTCGATATCGCTGGAATAGTTGAGTTCCTCACCTCCCAGCTTTCCGAAAGCGAGACAGCAACCGCGAACCTTTTCACCATCGGGTGCGACCGGCTCGCCAAACCTTGCGGCTGTGACCCGCCAGGCCCTTTCATAAGCGATCTGGATGGATGTATCGGCAACTCGGCTCAAATCGCGGGTGATCTCCTCAATGGGGCGATCCCGGAGGACATCGTTGATACCCACCCTCAGCATGTGAGAAAGGCGAAAACGACGGAAGGCGCGGAGCGTGGCTCCATCATCAGATGGAGCCTCGACCAAGGCCCGGTCGAGTTCGGCCCGCAACTCGACTTCTAGCTCATCTCTAGTAGGTGATCTTTTTAATCCTGATTGCGGCCTGAATCGTGAAAAAAAAGCGGGATGGCGCGTCAGAAGGTCGCCCAGCCAGGCACTTGTTCCGAGCAATATAACCAAGGATTCCAATGGCCGTCCACGATGCTCAATGAGGCTGGCTACCTGACGCAGGCGGTATTCACCGGCTGGCTCTATCATGCGGTCAAGGGCGTTGAGGGCCATATCCGGGTCGGGGCAGCGGTTCAAGGAGCGAACCAGCACTGGCACCATTTGGGCCCATAGGTAGGTGTCGAGGCGTTTTGCCAAGCTGTTCCAATTTAACCGGGCACGATCCAATTGGCGAAAGACCCCAGAGGCCAAAGCATCCGGCAAGGGAACCTCGGAAGCTTTTCTGGATGGGCCCGGATCCGTCATTGCGGCGGTCTGCCTAGGCGAGGGGCAGGCTGAGCCTGCCTCCCGCAACATCGGGGGAATGGGTGTTATTGTCGCTGGTGCAAACTTCAGGTGTCTGAAGTACTTGAGATTCGCGGGCTTGGTGCTCACTGGAGGCCAGCTCGGCAGTTTCGACACGGGCAAAGAGTGTGAAGGCGGTTGAATCCTCCACACGCGCCTTGACGATTTGGCCAATCAGGCGCTCGGGCCCGTCAAAAACCACAATATGATCGGCCATGGACTTGCCGGAGAGTTGGGGTAGGCCAGTCCTGAAGGAGCGAGCAGTCTTGCCCTTGCCCTCAACGAGGACGGAAATCTCCTTGCCGATCATTGCCCGGTGAAGGCTCAAACTGTTGACATTTTGCACAACCAAAAGGTCGTTATTGCGGCGTTTTTTGGTTTCTTCCGGGATATCGTCCTCGAATTTGTCGATAGCGCGGGTACCGGGCCTTGGGCTGTACTTGAAGATGTAACTGTTTTTGAACCTGCACTCTTGCGTGAGTTGCATGGTTTTTTCAAAGGAGTCTTCCGTCTCACCGGGAAAGCCGACAATGAAGTCGGAAGAAACTGTGGCCACAGAGCAGCGCTGACGGATGCGGTGCATCATTTCGCGGTATTGGGAAACGGTGTATTGGCGTTTCATGGCCAACAACATCTCGTCACAACCTGACTGCGCTGGCACATGGAGGTATTTCACCACCTTGGGCAGATCGCGGACGGCGTCGAGAAGATCGTCGGTCATATCGAGAGGGAAGTTGGTAATGAACCGTATGCGGTCCAATCCCTCGATGGCGTGCAGGCGCTCCAGCAGATCAGAAAGCCGACAGACTCGACCATCACCCAACGGGTAACGGTAACTGTTGACGGTTTGACCCAAGAGCGTCACCTCGCGGCAGCCCTCAGCAGCCAGCCGGCGGGACTCTTCGACGATGTGATCGGGATGGCGCGATTGCTCTGGGCCGCGAGTGGAGGGAACCACGCAGTAGGTGCAAAATTTGTCGCAACCAATTTGAATACGAACAAAGGCCTGAAACGGGGTTGGGCGCATGGAAGCGTCGCGAGGCGGGTCGAAACTCTCAAAACTGGCCTCCACCTCGTTTCTGGAAGCATCTTTTCTACCCAAGCTGAGAGCCAGCTGAGGACGACCGGTACGGCGAACCTCTTCGACAAGCTCTGGAATGCGAGCTAATTGGCCTGTCCCGCAGACGAGGTCAACATGGGGAGCACGGGCGAGGATTTTATCCTGATCTTTTTGCGCCATGCAGCCCATGACACCCAGCACTTTGCGTGGGTTGTGCTCCATATGGACCCGCAGGCGGCCCAGGGCGCTATAAATTTTGTCTTCTGCATGCTGACGGACGCTGCAGGTGTTGAAGAGAATGACATCCGCCTCGCGGGGTTCCTCCACCAGGGAATAGCCTTGGCGGCGCAGGGCACCCACGACCAATTCGCTATCCAGAATATTCATCTGGCAGCCAACGGTCTCGATATAAAGCTTGCCGTTTGAACCGTTCATATGAGCCTGCACACCCGCCATTAACCTTTTCAACGCCTATTCCCGGAACAGGCCGGTAAGGTCAATTATGAATTGTACTCTGTTGAAACAGGTTTTGAGTCATTAATCGAGGGGGTTATTGGCCAGCCATGTGCGAAGTCTAACGATTTTTTCGGGTTAAGGCGGGGGGGCAGGAGCCAATGGCCCCCCCATCAATTGCTTGTGTTGGCGCTTTAGGGTGGGGATGCAAGGCATTGTCGAGCAATACTTTAAGGTCGGGCTGTACCACCGTAACGGTGATTTCTTTTTCCGAATTTTGGGGTTCAGGGCTGGCACTGGGAGCAGGGTGCATGGCCCATTGAAAACTACCCAACCAACCGGAACCATTTCCCTGCCCTGGCCACCGCTGCCATGTTCCAGGGGGCACCGGATCACCGTTGCCATCGAACCTTTGGGCGCGAAACTTTTTGCCAAACAAAGCCATAGGAATAAAGACAAGAACCAATAAAAGCACCATCAGCAAAAACAGCAGGACAAAAAAGAACAGGGCAATGACAAAAACAACCGGAAGGCCCAACCAGGCGTACCAGGGGAGCTTTCGCGGTTGGAAGTTGAGCTGTCCTGAGTTCATACGATTAGTTTACCCAACCAAGGCACAAGACGGAAATTTGCCCTGCTTTAGCTTTCATTTGCCCAGCTAAATGACTGTGAAGAGTATGCCTTTAAATGGTGGCTGAGTCTGCCTTGGCCTGCCTAGGGGAACCGAAAACAAGGGCAGGACTTTGGGTATAGCAGCAGAGCCCTTGACAATGGGGTTCTTTCTTTAAACCCTATTGCCAAATTATCATCTCCACTTTAGGCAAACCTGTCTTTTTTTAATTAGCGCTTTGCCAATTTAGGTTTGCCTTGAGGCGGGCTTGATGGCTGACCTTGGGAAGCAACTGCCGCCCTAGAGCTCCACCAAAACTCGAACGGAAGGGTACCCAGGCCAATCAGTACCAGATGGCCAATCCATGTCCAACGAAGTGCGCTGGCAAGGGTTTGGTCAAAGCCATACGCATGCAAGCCCACACTGAGCTGGTTGGTTCCAAACCAACTCCAAGCGGTGATCATGTTACCGGCAATGGCCAGAACAGCCACACCGCGATCACCTACCATTTTGCCCCAACGGGCGTGCAGGATAAGGGCGTTCCAAATAACGATAAGTAGTGCACCATTTTCCTTAGGATCCCAGCCCCAGAAGCGGCCCCATGACTGGTCGGCCCAAATGCCTCCCAAAACTGTTCCAACAAAACTGAGCAGGGTAGCAAAGCATGCAACCCCATAGACTTTTTGGGCCAAAGCCCGACCTGCAGGTTTGGTCATGTATGGGGTGCAAAGACCCCAGAGCACATATCCAATACCCAAGAAGCCTGCGACAAAGCTGGCTGTGTAACCAAGGGTGACGCAGGTGACATGGGTTGCCAACCAAAAATTGGTGTCCAAGACAGCCTGCAACATTTCAAGGGTATCCCCCTTTTCGGAAAGGAATTGAGCGATTAGCAGGGAGAGGAAGCCACAAACCGCGGCAACGGCGTTTCCGGCACCCCGTTTGTCGAAGGCCTCAATAAAAATACCCAACCAAGCGCAGCCCCAACCGATGAACACAGCCGAAGAATACAGATTGGTCACCGGGGGCCGGCCATGCAGGTACATGCGGGCCACCAAGGCTATGGTGTGCAAGCTGGCGGCAATGACAGCGGTGGAGAAGGCAATGTCGCGCAGGCGCAAGGCAGGTGATGGCAACAACCACCCCATAAGGACCAAGAGTAGGACCACCACATACAGAACCAGCGTTGAGTAGAGCGGATTGGCAAAGTTGTAGGCCTGCTCGACACGCATTTTACCCATCAGCAGACGCCCGGCCCGATCTTCCATGAGCTTGCCATACTCGGCCACTGCTTGATTGAATTCAGCCGGTTTACCTTGCGCGTAAGAACCCAAAACGCGACTAAAAGCCTCGAGTGCCGGGTCGATTGGCTGGCCCTCGCCACCGGACCGCAACGCAGTGAGGAATGGTGTCCAGATTTGTTTGTCAACCGACTGCGACTCAGAGTTCTCAGGGTTTGAAGGAGGGAACATTCCGGTTTCAGGCAGGGTGAAGGTAGCCAACTGAATATAAAGCTGCAAATGGTTGGCAAGCTCCAAAGCGCCAGCCTGGTAGGGATCGAGCTTCTTGCCCGCCCTTTTGGCCTCGTTGGCGCGTTTGGCATCATCCTCCAAGATGCCTAATTTGTCCTGAAATTCCTCTACGGCATAGCGCAGGCCGCTGCGGCGCTGGAGACCCAGGTTGGCCAAGAGCTGATCATTCTCAATGCGGAAAACCTTGAGTGCTGGGGGTTTCTCGCGATTGAGGCGAGAGGTCATCACCTTCAGCAACCATTCAATGGCGGGCCGACTGCGCCCGCGTTCATCGGTGTAAACAGTACGGGTAGTGATGATCATTAGGCTGGTGCGAGCCAAGCTGTCGAAAGGCTTGACCCGGCCGCCATTCTGGATGGGTAGGGAACCAAAAGCATCGAGATTGAAATCGGAACCTCGATAGGACGAGGCTACAAGAAGCAGCACCACCACTGAGGAAAGAATGGCTGCTGCCAGCCAAGTCCACCAAGGTTGTTGGGAGGAGGCTGCCGGCACAGTGGCGGGGGGTGTCACCTGGCTCATGCCTGTTTCCTCATGTAGCGAAGCAATGTGGCACCAAAATGGATCAGCATACCCATGCTGACCACAGCGCACGAAAGATAGGGCAGTGTCCAACCTGGGTTCCGAACGACTTGCAGCACGCTGCCCGAGTCGCCCGCCAAAGCCTGATGCTGGTAGAAGGTCTCACCCGCATGACGCATGGGCTCGTTCATCTTGATGACCGTGGTGCGATCGATTCCCAAATTGGAATCTTGCAGCAGGACATCAGACTGAAAATTGAGCGGGGTGTTGGTGCCCGGATAAACATCGTGGGTGAATTTTTCCAAGGTGATGGTGTAGGGCCTGTAACTACGCTTGTTGCGTAGGGCTATTTTCCAAGGCTGACCGTCACCGAGTTTGATCTCTTGGTTGCGGATTGGGCGGGTAAGCTGGAACAGGCCACTGACCAACCAAGTGCCTAACGGTTTATCGGTGGCCTTGTCGATCAATTCGACATAGGCCCCGGGCATGTTGATACGCTGTTCTGGATCGACCCCGGTCACAGGAGGCATTTCCTTCAAGGCCAAAGCTTTGCCTTCGCCTTCGGTCGCGGGGTTCTTGAAATCTTCGGGGAACTTCTCAAGCAAGTCGCAATTACCAGCAAAGGTGAGAACGTTCACTTTAAAGGGAAGAGCCTCGTCGGCTAGAACCTGCTGGGTCTTGGCGGCCTCCAACAGGATTGGCTGGGGAATGACAACAGAGTCGACCTGCCCGTCTGCACGCAGTCTGGTGAATGCCAATTCGTTGAAGCGGGTACTTTCCAGAAAACTGGATTTGCCCCCTTGGACCAAGGTCATCACATTTTCTTCAGCAAACTCACGGGTAACGAACTCGCCGGCCATCATCATCAACAGGCCTGCATGTATGACCAAGATTCCTGAGCGAGCCCAAGAAAGGCTGAACCTCACGAGGTGGGCACTTAGAAGATTGATCAAAAGGGCCCAGAAAAGCAGCTTGCCACCCGGAAACCAGAAGCCGGAGGCCCAATTGGCTTCGGGAGAGGCATTGAAAAAAATCTGGAAGAAAAGGAGTGTCAGCTTGTTGGGAACAAGCACCCACCAAGACCAGAAATACTCGTTGACCACATCCCACACATCGTTTTCCTTTTGGGCCAGTGTGCCATAAAACACTAAGACCAAAGACAGAGAAAAAAGAACGACTGTCAACCTTAGTGAGGCGATCGGCTTGAGCAGCCGCTTCCAGGCGGGGTTAGCACCGCGCGGGCGGGGAGAATCCACCTGAGGGCTGTGGTCTTGTGATGTTTCCATGCAAAGTTCTCCATGCGGCACCAGGCCGCCCAACTATCACACACAGGGTGGATCAATCGAATTTCAGAGTTCGCACAAACTCGGTGAAGCCATCGCGAACTTTGGCCACTTCGGAAGGATCGCCGGTTAATTTCACAAACCAAAGGGCTTCGGGTCGTTTGGCAATAGCCCCCAGTAGCCGCTGAGGCCCCATGGGGCCTTTGCCACTGATATCCACAAGCAATGCCTCGCCACCGTTAGCGGTTTTCTCTTTGGTTAGGGTTTGTTCGAGGGTCGCAGGGTTTTCTGGGGTAAGGGCCAATTGCCCTCTCCAACGATTGACATTATCGGCCACTGAATTGCCATCGGGCTTGAGGGGCGAGATGGTGACCTTCACTGTTGGGGCCCCCTCCACCTCGAGCACCTTGGAGGCGAACATCACTTTTTTGTCGGATTCGCGCCAGCCTTTTGGAAGCTTGAAGGCCAACTTATCGGAGGCTTCTTTTGCGCCGCTTGTGACCTGCCCCGGTTGGCCAACCGGTGGAGGATTGCGGCCCATCGCAGGTGGCATTCCGGGCATTCCACCAGTACCCATGCCAGGTATGCCCATGCCACCCATGCCTTGGCGAGCTTTTCGCTTGCCGGTTAGATCTACCGATTGAATGGTGAGTTCACCAACTTTTTGGTCGGTGACGGCTTTGGCCAAATCGACTTCTTTCAGGTCTTCCAAGCCAAGCTCGCCGCGCCAACGATTCACATTGGCAAGGAGTGATCCGGCAACCCCCTCGAACCGGTTCACCGCGATCTCTAGGCCGGAATCAGTAGACGGCTTTATGGTTGCGAAGCGCAAACCCTGACCTTTCGTCTCTGTCCACCCTTCGGGCAATTTCCATTCTAGATTGGCACCACTGACTTTCAGGGTAGCCATTAAAGCGTCGAAGGCTTTTTGTTGTTTGGCAACCGCCTCCGGCTCGCCCATCAACTTAAAAAACCAAGTGGCATCGGGTCGATAAACAGCCGCTGCCAAGGTGCGTGCAGGGGGAAATTCTGCTGCAGGGCCGGCCTCCAAGTTTGCATCGGGCGGGCTAACATAGGAGACTATTTTCGGACTTTCCTGACATCCCAGAACGGCTAGGGCAGAATAAACAGCCAACACCAGCATGGTAGGCCACCCATGCGCAAACGATCGATAAAATTGCATTTTGGCTCTCAGCAAGCGTGGGTGGTAGGGGCCGGTTTGCTATCCCTTTGTGGAGAGTTTTATCTTACCCTGTCAATAACCGCCTTGAAAACCATCTTAACAACTTCTCATGCTGTCAATCAGGCTAATGCTCGTCAAGTAAGGCCTTGAATCCAGGATTAGATTTACATCAATAGATATATTTACATGTTCATCATTCATCACTCGAGGCCTTTTGGAGGCTATTGACCACTTCACATTATCTTCATCCATCCTTCACCTTTTCACCATACAACCTTCATCTAATCCACATGATTTTTTTTTAAGATTTAAATGTAATTTTAATTGATGGACAAAACCCATAGAATTCGGGAGATTCGCATGTTTAGCCCCATTCGGCAGGCCAACAGTCGAAATGCATTCACGCTGATTGAATTATTGGTTGTGATCGCCATCATTGCAGTTCTTGTGGGTCTGCTAGTTCCTGCGGTTCAAAAGGTACGCGAAGCCGCCAACCGCATGAGCTGCTCTAATAATATGAAGCAGTATGGTCTGGCCATGCACAACTACGCTGGCACGAACAGCGATCGTTTTCCCTCCACCCGCATCAACACACCCAGCAACAAATTTCGGGCTTGGACCGTGACGGTTTTGGCTTATGTGGAACAAGACAACATTGTAAAGTTGTGGGACATGAATACCCGATGGGATTCGGCCACGAATCTAGTGAACGCTCAAAACAAACTCAAATTGTTCCGCTGCCCCTCAGCACCGGATGGTCGTCGTAACCCCAGCACCACCCTGCCCTCTTTAGGATCCAGTGATTATCTGATTTTCCACCAAATCCGTCGTCGCTTTTTCCAAGCCAATAACCTTCCTGATCCCGGAATCGATCTAACCGGCGCGCTGGAAAATGGCCGCGAAACCCCGATTTCATCCATCACGGATGGCACTTCCAACACCTTCATGATTTTAGAAGACTGCGGTCAGCCAAACAGTATAATTCTTGGGCGTGACACCGGCGCGACACTCCCCGAGGGTCTAGGCTGGGCCGATCCGGATGGTGTTTCTGGGAGCATCGACGGCACCAACCCTAGTACCGGGGCGATCAATGGCAGTAGCAGTAGCAGCTACGCAGGAGGCACATGCCGCATGAATTGCAATAACTTCAGCGAGCCGTACAGCATGCATTCTGGCGGTATCAATTCCCTGTTTTGCGACGGTTCGGTCAAGTTTATCAGCCAAGGGGTTTCGGCCGCCACCTTCGCTGCTTTGATCACCAGAGACCGTGGCGACATTCCAACTGACTATTGATTCAATGCGCGTTTTTATTTTGAACAAAACAACCGCTGACCCGAATCGGCGGTTGTTTTATTTCAAGGAGTGACCGTGCTTTCGACCTTTTTCATGCTTGGACTTTTGGCAACAAACCAAGCCGTATTACTGGGTAAAATCGAAATCCTCGGCACGAACTCGGACTTGTCTGGCAACACTGGCAAGCTAAACGATGGCTCCCCCTCCAACCTTTTGGGTGGGTTTGGCAGTGCCTTGGCCTCTGGAACCAAGCCCAATGAGTTCTATTGCCTGCCGGATCGCGGGCCTCGGGACGGTGCGGTGAATTACCCTTGCCGTTGGCATCAAGTGAAACTTGCTTTGTCAGCGGAAGGGAAGCTGAATTTTAGCCTTCAAAAAACAATTTTGCTGCAGGACCGTAACGGTGAACTTTTGCAAGGATTGTCGAGTGACTTGAAGCATCGCTTTGACCCGGAAGGGCTACGGGTTGGGCCTTGGCCTGGGTTCTTACCCCAAAGGCGAAACCGTGTGGGCCCGGCTTTTTATGTTTCTGATGAATACCAACCCAAGGTTGCCATTTTCCAGCAAGACGGAAGCTTGGCGCACGAATTACCAACCCCTGTCAAATTTCTGGTTTCCAAACCACATCCAGATGCCCAAACCGAAGAAGCCCAAAATAAAACAGGGCGACAACCGAATAAAGGATTTGAAGGGCTAGCCATTGACCCGGAGGCCCATGAATTGTGGACAGCTCTACAAGGCCCCCTGCTCCAAGACAAGAAATCGGGGGGAGGAAAATGGACCCGTTTGGTGCGATTCAATCTGGATAATGGCCAAGCGAATGGGGAATTTGTTTACCCGCTGGATACACCCAACTGCGGCATCAGTGAAATCCTGTGGGTCGGTCCGGGCAAATTTTTGGTCCTAGAGAGGGATTCTTTTGCGGGGTTAGAGGCCAAGGTGAAACGGGTTTATTTGGTTAAGCAATCTGATGCAACCGATGTGAGTTCGCTAGATAGTCTGTCAGAAGCCATTGGCCCTGTGAAAACCTGTCAAAAACGGCTTTTGGTAGATTTGCTTGGCCCGCAACTGGGGCTTGCTGGAAAGCTATTTCCACCCAAATGGGAAGGGATGGCGTGGGGAGAAGCGAATGATGGGGACCCGGTGCTATGGCTGATCAGCGACAATGATTTTGAGCCCAAAAGCAGCACCTGGGTACTGGCATTAAAAATTCCGGCGGTTATGCTGCGGGACTGAACCTACCCGCCATGACATTTATCGGAGAATAATCGATGCGATGGAAAACCCCGGTGGCAATCTGCCTGATTTTGGCCGGATTCACCACAATGACTCACGGACAGGATCTGCCCAAAGCGCATATTGATGGGTCAGGGCCCGGTTTCAAGGCGCTTACTGCCGATGATTTCACCCGCGCGAACTGCAACGAGGACACTTGGAAATTCAATGCAAACGGGGTGATCACTTGCACCGGGCAGCCGGTAGGCGTGATTCGTAGCAAGAAGCAGTACACCAACCTGGAATTGGTGGTGGAATGGCGGCATTTGAAAACCGCTGGAAACTCTGGCATTTTCTTGTGGGCTCCGGAAGGCCCCCTGATGGCCCTGAAGCCCGGGCAGCTTCCCAAAGGTATTGAGGTTCAGGTTTTGGACCTTGGTTACAAAGCCGCTTTTGAGAAATCCACTGGTAAAAAAGCCGATTGGTTCACCTGCCATGGCGATGTGTTTCCAGTGGGTGTGAAGATGAAACCTTTTGCCCCAGTGGCCCCGGATGGCATTCGTAGCTTCCCCACCCAAGAACGTAGCAAGGGTGTGGGGGAGTGGAATCATTACTATGTGCGTGCCATCAATGGCGAGGTGCGCTTATGGGTCAATGGAGCCGAAGTGTCTGGTGGAGCCAATTGTGACCCTAAAACCGGGTATCTGTGCCTTGAGTCGGAAGGATCACCTGTGGAATTCCGAAACTTGAAGCTAAGGGAATTGCCCTAATCCTATTGATTCCAGATCAGTTACCATGAACCGGCCTTGTCCCAACTGGACGGAGCCGGTTTTTTCATGCCTGAGATTCTACTTGCCACTGCCAATGCCCGTTATTCGCATGCCGCTTTCGGCTTGCGTTATTTGCTTGCAAACCTTGGGGCGCTAGCCGAGCGTGCCGGGCTGGCAGAATTTGAAATATCGAAAAGTCCCCATGAGATTGTTGAAGCAATTGTTGGCCATGAGCCCAAAATTCTTGGGCTGGGAATTTACATCTGGAATATTCGGCTGCTGACCGAGGTTGTGGCCCTGCTGAAGCGTGTGCGCCCAGAAATAATCATTATTTTGGGAGGCCCCGAGGTAAGCCACGAGACTGAAGGGCAAGAAATTGTCCATTTGGCAGATTTCACAATCCAGGGGGAAGGGGATATTGAATTCCCCAAATTGTGCAGTGCGCTCCTGGGAGGTGGTCGGCCTTTGATGCCCGTGATAAGCGCTCAACCGCCCCATTTTAGTGAAATGACCCTGCCCTACACACTGTATACAGATGACGACATAGCCCATCGGGTTCTTTATGTGGAGGCATCTCGCGGGTGCCCATTCACTTGCGAGTTTTGTCTTTCATCGTTGGATATTCCGGTTCGGGCGGCCCCGCTAGAGCCATTTTTAGCGGAAATGGATGGGTTATTAAAACGGGGAGCCAAGCAGTTCAAGTTTGTAGACAGAACTTTCAATTTGAACATGCGGGTGGGGGCGGCAATTCTGCGGTTCTTTCTGGACCGGATTAAGCCTGATTTATTTCTTCATTTCGAGATGATTCCCGACCGATTACCTGAGGAATTACGGTCGCTGATTCAGCAATTCCCGACTGGTGCATTGCAATTTGAGGTGGGAATCCAGTCGTTTAATCCGGAAGTGCAGAGCCTGATCAGCCGACGCCAAGACAATTTTAAAACCATGGAAAATCTTCGTTGGCTCCATGAAAACACCCAGGTACACATCCATGCTGATTTAATTATTGGCTTACCCGGTGAGACTGTTGAAAGTTTTGGCAAAGGTTTTGACACTCTGAAATCGCTTGGGCCGCAAGAAATTCAGGTGGGAATTTTGAAGCGGCTGCGAGGCACTCCCATAATCCGCCATGATGACGCATGGCACATGGTGTATAGCCCCCAAGCCCCTTACGAAATTTTGAGTAACAAGCTGATTCCTTATGAATCCATGTGCCGAATGAAGCGGTTTGCGCGTTATTGGGACATGCTGGCCAATTCGGGACGCTTGGCAAGAAGTTTGCCATGCTTATTGGACCAAGGATCGGCATTTTGGCGATTTTTAGACCTTAGCGATTGGCTGTGGAAAACCACGCGCCAAACCCACGCGATCGCGTTGACCCGGCTTTTTGAACTGGTTTTTCAATATGCCAAGGACACCCTAAAGGACCCGGCATGGCTTCGGGTATTTGCCCTCGCGCTGTGCGATGACTATCGCCAAGACGGCCGAACCGATGTGCCAACTTACCTTGCTGAATTCGAAATTCCTGCGCTCCCAAAGCCTGAAGGACACCGGAGACAGGCGACCATTCGTCAGGCAAGACACCAGATGGATTGAGAATATTTTGAGCCAAATAATGGAGGAGGGCGACCATTTCATGGAATGGTCGCCCTCTTCTGTTTGCCGATTTATTCAAGCCCGCTGCCTAATATGACCGGGCTAAAACCACACGGCCCTTGGAAGGTTTACCCGTCACCATACAGATGCCAGGCTCGGCCGGTCGATCGAAGGGGATGCAACGAATGGTCGCTTTGGTTTCTGCTGCAATTTTGTCTTCGGTTTCGCGAGTTCCATCCCAATGGCAAAGGAAGAAACCGCCTTCCTTTTCAATGCGTTCCTGAAATTCCGCATAGCTATCGCAGGTGTGCAGGGAGGCATCGCGGTAGGCCTTAGCCCGATTGAACAGCGACTTTTGAATTTCGCGTAACAAGGCATCAATGCGGGCAGGAGCCTCTGCCAATGGAATCCCCATCAGCTTGCCATCTTTGCCGGGGATATCGCGACGGCCGATGACGCAGGCATTTTGAGCCAAGTCTTTCGGCCCGATTTCCACACGGACGGGCACACCTTTGAGCTCGATTTCGTTGAAGCGAAAACCGGGACTCTTGTCGAAGTCGGTATCGATTTTCACTTCAATCGGCTCGTAGCCAAAAAAGTCATCGCGGGGCAGGGCTTGGATGGCCGCTTTCAACTTTTGGGCCGCCTCAACCACAGCCTTGCGCTCCTCATCGTTTTTACCAATGGGCACTATCGAGACATGGGTTGGGGCCAAACGCGGCGGCAGCACCAGGCCCTGGTCGTCGGAGTGGGTCATGATGAGGCCGCCGATAAGACGGGTGGAAACCCCCCACGAAGTGGCCCAAGCGAATTCCTGTTTGCCCTGCGCTGATTGGAACTTCACATCAAAAGCCTTGGCGAAGTTTTGGCCTAAGAAATGGCTAGTTCCTGCCTGTAGGGCTTTTTTATCTTGCATCATGGCTTCGATGCACAGGGTGTAGACGGCACCGGGGAATTTTTGGCCTTCGCTTTTGGGGCCAACCAAAACAGGCATGGCCATGTAGTCTTCGGCGAATTGCTTGTAGACTTCGACCATTCTTCTGGTTTCTTCTTCGGCCTCCTCACTGGTGGCGTGGGCAGTATGGCCCTCTTGCCACAGGAACTCGGCGGTGCGCAAGAAAAGGCGAGTGCGCATTTCCCAGCGAACCACATTGGCCCATTGGTTGATGAGAAGGGGTAGATCGCGGTAGCTTTGGATCCAATTTTTGTAGGTATTCCAAATGATGGTCTCGGAAGTGGGGCGGATAATCAGCTCCTCCTCGAGCCGGGCCTCTGGATCAACCTCAATGCCTTTGCCTGGAACTGATTTCAAACGGTAGTGAGTCACCACCGCGCATTCCTTGGCAAAGCCCTCGGCCATTTCCTCTTCTTTGGCCAGGTAGCTTTTAGGGATAAACAATGGAAAATAGGCGTTCACATGCCCGGTTTCTTTGAACATGCGGTCAAGGGCCCGCTGCATGCGCTCCCAAATGGCATATCCGTTCGGCTTGATCACCATGCAACCGCGAACCGCCGAATTCTCCGATAACCCTGCGCGATTGACAATATCGAGGTACCACTGCGAGTAATCCTCTGCCCGAGTGGTGATTTTCTCTCCTGCCATGTGCCGTCTCTCCACCGCCGCAAAACTGAGTTTGTAAGCCTTAAACCACCTCCCCCAGCGGGGAATGGCAGCAAAACCAAGATTTATATTAGGGTTTTACGGGCGAGCGGGGGGAGACGAAACAGTGGGGAAATGTTTTGGAACCGCCAAAAAGCCGGTTCCGAAGTGCCTCCTGCCCCCTATTCTGAGCATTAGGCTTCTACTTCCAGCAATTTTCCGCGTACCCAGCAGAGGCATTCAAAACCATGCCAGCGGCCACTGGTACTGCCAATTTCCTCACTTTGGGTAAGGACCCGGTGCCAGAATCTCCTCAGCTTTTGGTGGAGATGAAGGGACTGGGCAAAAGCTACAACAGACTATTCAGCCCGCCATTTTGGGCGCTTCATTCGCTGAATTTAACGGTACGACCTGGGGAAGTTGTTGGCTTGTTAGGGCCGAATGGTTCAGGCAAAAGCACGGCATTGCGTCTGTTGCTCGGTTTTTTGCGGCCGTCAACCGGCTCGGTCAGGCTGGCGGGATATGACCCTTGGACCCAAGGGTATTTAGCCCGCCGCGCTGTGGCCTACTTGCCAGGCGAGTTGCGTTTGTATGAAAACCTCACCCTGCGACAAATGGCTGGTTTTTTAGCCAACCTGCGCGGGATGGAGGTGGATTCTGAGATTCGGCATTTGGCCGACATTTTCCGATTGCCGCTTGACACGGTTTTGCGTAGCGGCAGTTCGGGAATGCGTCGTAAGGCTGCCTTGGTGGCACTTTTGGCGCCGCGCCCACCTTTGCTGGTTTTGGACGAGCCGACCAATACCCTGGACCCGGCCATGCGAGCCGCGCTGCTTGAAATTATTGCTGAAGGAGCCAAACAGGGGCAGGCAATACTTTTTAGTTCGCATGTGTTGGAAGAAGTGGAAGCTGTTTGCCACCGGGTGATCATTCTGCGCCATGGAAAACTGGAGGCAGAGTGGGAAAGATCGGAAATGCGCCGAGGGCGGAGGATTCAAGCCAAGCTGGCAGGGCCAATCACCTCGGGGCCGCCAGTCCGAGTTGAAGGAGATATGGGCACACTTTCCCAAAAATTGGATTTGGAAGTGGAGAATTTCGGGCCGGCCATATTGAATTGGCTGGCGAGTCAGCCGGTAACGGATCTGCGAATCGAGCCCATGGGAATAGGACGGCTTTATCAAGCAATACATGGTGAACGGGCCTTGGGGGTGGAACTATGAACCGCTCGCGACCGGAAACCAAGCCGCTGGCACTGCTTTTGGGCAGACTGGGTTGTGACTGGCAATTTTGGCTATCAGGTTTTTGTGTGATTCTGGTCACCTTTGGGGTGGTATGGGCCCTGGTTTTGAGAAGAACCCTGGAAGATATTTCTCCATTTTTCCGCCTTTTGGCCTCGCAAAGTGGATTGAGTTCGAAGGATTTGGAAGGAGTGGTTTTTGGCGGTCCTGGAAAGATGCTACGAACCTTAATTGGCGGAGACCGGATCAGTCTTGAAAATGCTATGGATGTGCTAAGCATTGCGCTGGTTCACCCATTGGCGGTGGGGCTTTTAGGGCTTTGGGCAATTGGCCGGGGTACCTCTTTGCTAGGTGAATTGGATCGGGGAACTTTGGAACTGCTGCTCAGCCAACCGGTGACCCGACGGATTGTGAATCTGTCGCAGGTAATATTTGATTTTATTTGCTGGCCGGTACTGGGGCTTTGTCTTTGTGGCGGGTTGGCAATTGGGACCTGGTGGATCAGTCCAATCCGTGAAAAGCCAGTGAATGGAGACATTTTAGAAAAAATTGAAGCTTCCAAGCCGTGGTGGATGCGTTTTGAATTTTTGAACCAAAAACCCAAAAAAACCGAACGTCCGTTCTCCGACCGAATGCAGTTGAGTCCGCCTGTTTTCTTGAAGGCAGCCCCAGCGGTTGCGGCCTTGGGATTCGCAATGAGCGGTATTAGTTTCGCGATAGCTAGCTTTGGCAGATCCCGGATCAAGGTATTGGGAATTTTGGCGACGCTGTTTTTTTTGATGTACCTTGCCAATTTATTGGCACAACTGTTTGAACCGATGGAATGGGTTCGCCCGCTAACTGTTTTTTATTACTATCACCCCCAGGAACTGGCCCTAGGCCAGGGAGATTTTATTCGCTTGCGGGAGTGGGGTTTGGATCAACCGAGGGTTTCAGCCTTGGGGATCTTGCTACTGATCGGTCTC
>CAIWHS010000168.1 GCA_903912515.1 uncultured Planctomycetaceae bacterium | reverse complement strand
TCGCGCAAGCGCTTGGGCAAGTTGGCGGGTGTAAAGACTACCTTGCCGAGTTCAATTTCCTGAACCTCTTCCAAAGAGTCCACCAGAAAACTGACGAGATCGCCCAAATGAAGGCAAACCACTTGCAAAGGTCTTTCCCAGGCCGAATCGGGCAGGTCAAGACGCTTACGCATATTAAATGCCAGGACAATCTGGCCACGCAGGTTGACCAGTCCGTCCATAGTGGCAGGCGACAAAGGCACCGGCGTGACAGCCAATGGCCTGAGGACTTCCTGAACATAACGGACATCCAGGCCCAACCTCAGTCCGGCCAAACGAAAGACGCAGACCCTGATGTTCTGGCTGCGGTTAATGGTGGCCATTGGGGTGGCAGGGGTTTCAACCATGGTGAACCCCTTGATCACACCAGTAGGAGGGATCCAGAATTTCGGTGGGTCTTCCCCTCACTAATGCCAAGGCGGCGATTCCGGGTGAAACGCCTCCCGTAGCAATTGTCCAAGGTTCTTCCACAGTGTTGAGGATTTGGCGAACCATGAGTCCATACAGCCCAGATTTTTGACTATGGACAACAACCGGGTGGATATTTTCTCGTCCAGGGACGGAGTTACCGCCGAACAATTCGGGGAGATTGATCAGGGGCAGTAGCCCGCCCCTATAAGGGGTGACCATTCCGCGACTAGTGATTTCGATTTTTGAACTTTCGATTTCTTCCAAACGCTCGACGCGATCGAGCAAGAATCCATGGCGCCTTCCCGCAACCAATTCGACCAAGAGCAGCGGGCGAACCTGTTCAGCCGAAGCTTGGGCTGGAGGAATATCAGTGGAAGCACCTGCTTCCCCGGAAACCCCTCCCGCGTCAGCCAAGCCTGGAATATCGAGAATGAGCGCCACACTGCCATCACCCAGCAGGGTGGTGCCGCCATAAACCGCCAGATGGCGCAGCGGGGCCGGCAATGGCTTGACGACGATTTCTTGGGCATCGAGTATTCGGTCGACTGACAAGGCAAAGATTCGGCCTTCGCCCCTGACGACAACGATTGAAATGGCGCTGTCTTCGGCTTCGATGGGCTTGGCTTGGGCAGGGTTCAGGATGGTTCGCAAATCGAGAAGCGGCAGCAAACGGCCCCGGAAGCGCAGCACCTTGGTTCCGGCGGATGTTTCCACCAGGGTTTTCAGCCTTTGGCCTTGGAGCCTGAGCAGTTCGACAATTCCTGACTGAGGCAACGCCAGGTAGGAATCGCCTGAGACCACCACCAAGGCGTTAACGATAGCCAAGGTGAGGGGGATTCTTAGGCGGACCGTGGTTCCTTTGCCGGGCAGACTGTCGATATCGATGCCACCGCCCAGACTTTCGATGTTGGTTTTCACGACATCCATGCCGATACCTCGGCCGGAGACCTGTGTCACCGCCCGGGCGGTTGAAAAACCAGGCAGGAAGACATAAGCGAAAACATCCTGATCTTTTTGGCGATCTAAAAAATCTCTTGTGGCTATGCCGCGCTCGACAACTTTGGAGCGTATGGAATCGGGGTCCATGCCTTTGCCATCATCTTGAAGCTCAATGATAACTTGGCTTGATTCGTGGCGGGCGCGCAGGGTGAGCTTTCCCTCGGTTGGTTTGCCGGCTTTCAGCCTATCGCCTGGAGATTCGATGCCGTGGTCGACGGCATTACGAACCAGGTGGGTGAGCGGATCCTTGATTGCCTCAATCAGGTTTTTATCGAGTTCCGTCGAGCCGCCTTCCATTTCCAGCCGGCATTTTTTGCCGATTTGCTGTGCCAAATCGCGAACAATGCGCGGCAGTCTGGACCATAAATTGGAGATGGGGTACATGCGCATTTTCATGACCGCCTCCTGCATCTCGGTGGTCACCTGATTGAGCTGGCGGGAGGCTGCTGAGAGCGCGGGGTGGTTGATTTGGCCTACTTGCTGGATGATCCGATTGCGTGCCAGAACCATTTCGCCGGCAAGTGCCATCAGGCGGTCGACTAATTCGAGGTCAATGCGAACCGAATTTTCCTTGTCGCCTTTGCTAGGGCCGGTTCGTCCTAGAATTACAGATTCGCTGCCCTGTAGGGATTGTTGGGAGGAGCCCAACTGGGACAAGCCAGCAGGGGGTGGCGCAACGGGTTTTAGCGTGTCGAGGTCTGGGCGAGGGGCCGGGGCTGCCGGTTTGGATACCGAGGCTGAAGTACTTGGAGTGGAAGAGGCAGTCAGAAGGCGGATCAAGCCTTCACTATCGAGCGAGGGAGGATTATCTCCACTGGCTTGGGAGATAGAGGAGAAAATCTCGCGCAGCGCATCGACCACGCGCAGGAGCAGATTGCCAACGGTGGCATTGAAGGGCAAATCCCCTGAACGCAGTTTGGCGAGCAACGATTCGGCTGCGTGGGTGATTTGTTCAAGATTGGGAAAGTTCAAAAAGCCGGCAGACCCTTTGAGGCTGTGCAGTAAGCGGAATGCGGCGGTTAGGTTTTCAGGTGTTGGGGCGACCGCTTCAACTTCGAGAAACAATTTCTCCAACTGGGCCAATCCTTCTTGGCCCTCGATCAGAAATTCACGCGTTGCCTCGTCGAGTTCGCTCATGGGTTCCGCTTGGCCGCAAATGATTCGTTTTTAACGCAAAGTGCCCATTTCTCCATGTTTGCCAAGTTGGCACGATGGGAAAAGGCGTATTGGCAGTTAAAAGCGTTGCCCAATTGTGCAGCTGCTAGTGCAACCGTTACAGGCGTTGCGGACAATCAGGAATAGCCAAAAATAGCCCCATGTAAACGAATGCCCCGGGGCATTTGGGACCCCGGGGCAAAACTCCGGTTTGGGCGTTACCGGAGGGACGTTAAAGGCGGCGGACCCACGCAATGGATCGCGCCAACCAATGGATCATGGGCCGATGGCGATGGTTCCGCGCTCGCCGGTTCGGATGCGAACACAATCTTCCAGAGGCTGGATGAAGATTTTGCCATCTCCAATCTTGCCGGTGGGCGGAGTGCGGGACGCGTGGACCAAGGCTTCGATGGTGGCTTCAATGAATGGTTCATTGACAGCGATTTCGATTTTCAGTTTGGGCAACAGTCGGGGTTGCACCTCGGATCCGCGGTACACCTCGGTGTGACCGCGTTGGCGGCCGCAGCCGCGCACTTCGGAAACCGTCATCAGATAGACATCGATCTGACTCAGGGAGATCTGGACCGCCTCCAGTCTTTCGGGCTTGATGATGGCCGTTATCAGTTTCATGACTTCTTTCCTTTACTAATCGCAAAATCGTGTGTTTGAATCTGTCTAACTGAATGTTACGGGGTTGGCATACCGGGAAAGCCGCCTGAAGGTTGATGACAAATCATCAGCCTTCGGTGGTGACTTTTACCGACTGGCCGAAGGATTTTTGTAACAGTCGCGTCAGGGCTTCTTTCGACTTGGCCTGATCGCCGCCTGAGAAACGGAACTTGTTCTCAGAGACAGTGGTCAGGTAGGGATAAACCGCAAGGAAGTCAGCCGATGGGGCGCCGGGGCCCTCTTGGCAATAGCCGGACCAAGCGCTGAGTACAGCCTCCTTGGAAGGGCCATCAACTATCAGTACGAATCGCTTGCCACCCGAGGGTGGTGCAACCGCAGCGCGAGGCATAGGCCCTGGGCGATCGACCGAGGTGAGAAGGGACGGGCCGTAGTCGAAGCCAATCTCGCCATGTTCGGTGGCGTCGAGGCCTTCCATTTCGGATTGCGGGTCTGTTGTGAAGTTGCCACCGGTGGCTCCTTGGACAGCAATCGCCAGGATGGCACTGATACCAAAGGCAAAGATTCCCGACAGGGCTGCAGCCTTGAACTGAATAACCACCTGACTGGAGTGGGATTTTTCGCCCTTCTTCAGTTCCTCTTCCTTTAGCAGCAGCTTCTCTAGCAACTTAGCATTTCCCAAGAGGCTGGAAGCCTGTAAGTTTTCGACGAAAGCCTTGTCGAGAGGGCCTTCAGCGATTTTCTTGTCCTCGTCTTTTTCAGCCTTGGACATGGCCTCCTTGGCTGAGGACAAAGCGTCGGACGCTTTATTAGCGGCCTCTTGCAAGGAAGGTAGTTTTTTCGAAATCTCGTCAATCGAGCCCAACTTGGTTTCGGCCTTGAGGCCCGAAATGGTGGTTTCCATGTTCATGAAGGCGGTGTAACCATATCCGCCTGCAGAGTTCACAGCACCATGGCAGAAGACACCGGTAAGGACAGCACCCAAGAAGCCACCCACACCGTGGACACCAAAGGCGTCAAGGCTATCGTCGTATCCAAGCGAGCTTTTTAGAGCAACCGCACCGTAGCAAACGATGCCGGCAAGGATACCGATGGCAACGCCGCCGGAAATGTAAATGTAACCCGCAGCAGGGGTAACGGCCACGAGGCCAGCAACAATGCCCGATGCCAGGCCAAGAGCGGTTGCCTTACCTTTGTGGAGGAGTTCGACCAGCATCCAGCTAAGGCCTGCCGCAGCGGCTGCAGCTTGAGTGGAGGCAAAAGCAGAGGTTGCAAGGGTTCCGGAGCCACCTGCGCTACCGCCGTTGAAACCGAACCATCCGAACCACAGAAGACCGGCACCCAGCAGGGTGAGAACCAAGCTGTTGGGCTGAACGGGTTGTTCGGGGTATCCGGTTCGTTTGCGCAGGACAAGGATGCAGGCCAAGGCCGCAGCACCGGCTGCGATGTGAACAACTGTGCCGCCTGCGAAATCGAGAGCACCCATTTGGCCGAGAAGGCCAACTGCGGAAGCACCCACACCTTTAACTTTGTCAACAGGTATGGCGTAGAACCAGTCAAAAGCCCAAACCATATGGGCCAGGGGGCAATAAACAAATGTTATCCAGAGCAGGCTGAAAGTCATGAATGGCCAGAAGCGGATGCGCTCTGCCAGTGCACCAGAAATAAGGGCTGGAGTGATGATTGCGAACATGCCTTGAAACATGACATGGGCGTAGACTGAAATATTCAGGCCGGGGAGCAGTTGGTCCGCCTCAATCCCCTGAAGGAAAATCAAGTCGGAGCTCCAGCCAATGATGCCATAGCCACCCACTGATTCGCCAAAGGCTAATGAATAGCCAATAGCCACCCAGTAAAGGCCCACCAGTGCCAAGCAAGCCATGCTTTGCATCATTGTGGCCAAGACATTTTTGCGTCGAACCATGCCGCCGTAGAAGAGTGCCAAGCCTGGAACCATAAGCATTACCAGGGCACTGGAGACCAGCATCCAAGCAGTATCGGCTTTGACTTTCGCATCGGTAATGGCGGTATCGATTTCGCCTTTTTTGGCGGTGGCATCGTCGGCCATTGTTTTGAGAACTTTTTCGAGGTCGTTAATTTGCGTGGTGAGCTTAGTCACCGCGTCTATCGCCTTGGCATCAACAGGGGCGGCGGCGGCTGGCTTGTCCTTGGTCTCTTGGGCCCATCCCAAGTTCGGATTCATACCTGCCAACAGCAGGCAAGGTACCAGACTTAATAAAAACCTTGAGCGCATGAGTGCAATCCTCCCGGGCGTGCAAAACTGATCCGGCAGGGTTTTTGCAAGGATCGTGCCATGAGGAGCGGAAAGCCCAAAGTGAATAGAGGAAAAAGCTGTTGGGGTTAGTAAATAGCTTGGAAATTGAGGGGTTTATTTTTTTGAATTTTTATGCAGGCGGATTTCCCTTGGTGGTTATTTAACAGGGGCGCACAAACATCGAGCAGTGGCCGCCACATAAAAGGGCTTTGGAGTTTTTTTTCATTTTTTGGATTCATGAGCAACTGGAAGATTGGGTTGCGATAATCTAAGGGAAGATTAGGTTTTTAGGCAGGAGCTATAAACATCAATATTGAGCAATCCAACTTGGAACTCTTTGGGAGTCACCTATTCAGTTATCGGCTGGAGGGAATGGCCAAGCGGGGCAGCCATGGCCAAATATGGCGAGCAAAGCGGTCGGACGGTTTGGCAGTGGCCATAAAGAAGCGTGATGCGGAATCGGGATTTCCGTTGGACCGATTTGAGAAAGAGGCGCTGCTTTTTGCCGAATTGACTAGGGACGGCGTTGTTGGATTGGTGGCACTTCTTGATGTGGCTCAATGGAATGGCGAAACGGTGATGGTATTTCCTTGGTACCCCCAATCGCTGGAGGAATTGACCGGGGAGCCTTGGGAACGATTGAGAGGATTATTGGCCTCTGTAGCCAGAACATTGTTTCAATTGCATGGTATGGGTGTGATTCATGGAGATGTGACGCCGGGCAATGTTCTTCTAGATTCTTTAGGCCGGCAGGTTTGGCTAGCTGATTTGGGTTTGGCGCAAAGAATTGGAAAAGCAGGCTGGGCGGGTGTGGAGGGTGGTGCGATTGGGATCACGCACGGTTTTGGCCATCCCGATAGACCTGAGCCTGGCCCGCATACGGATTGGCACAGTTTGGGCGTGTGTGCATGGAAGTTGGCAACAGGGACCCTTCCCGAGGCTGGTTGCCGATTTGAAGCCATGCGGGAAGTGGCGTTGAAGCACGGGACTGGGAGTGAGTTGGCGGAGGATTTGGCTTGGTGGCTTTGCCGAAGCCCTTCTCCCAAGCGGATTTTGCGTTGGTTGGAGGGCAAAACCCGGCGATTACCAAGAAAGGGACAGAGATTTTGGCTGATGGTTACCCCTCTGCGTTTAACGCTTTTCTCAGGAATTATTTTGCTGGGCTGCTATTGGATTGCGAGATGGTTTTTTGGCAAAAATTAAAGCTGTGTGCGGATGATTTTTGCCATATTATTATACATGGAAACAGGTTTGGCAGAACTTTGCGGGTAGTACTCTATGAAGGCCTGTTCAGGCAAACGCTTGGGATTTACGCTGATTGAGTTGCTGGTGGTGATAGCCATCATTGCAATATTGGTGGGTCTACTGGTTCCGGCGGTACAGAAGGTTCGGGAAGCCGCCAATCGGATGAGCTGTTCGAACAACATGAAACAGCTTGGTTTGGCCTTGCACAATTATCACGATAGCCGGGGTGAATTTCCGATGTCCCGTCGGGGATTCAAAGCGAGCGGGGTTTTAGAGACGGCGCAACGGAGTTGGATACCAGACACACTACCGTTCATTGAACAGGGTGCCATACTTGCGGCTTGGAATCTGAATGAAAACTGGTGGATTGACAATGCCACCAGCCGCAACGGCACCCTCGCCCAAACTCAGATCAAACTGCTGAAATGTCCTACCACCCCCAATGCGGATCGCCTTCAGAACAAGACGGAGCCAACACCGCCCAACAAGATCGGGGCATGCACCGACTATTTCGCCCCCGAGGGTATCGCCGCCAGTTTCAATACCAATGCGGCCTTGACCGGCGCCAGCCAGTTGACGGGCCCCCGCCAGGGAGTCTTTGCGCCATGGCTCCTTGCCACTGATCCCCGGCCCAGCAGCCGGATCACCGACATCCAGGATGGTAGTTCCAACACCATCTTGGTGGGTGAAAACGCAGGCCGAGAAGATGTCTACCGCAACGGCAGGCTGCTGTCCGTGTCTGTGGCCAACTCCGCGGCGGCCAATTGCGCCAGGGCCCGTGGTGGGGCCTGGGCAACCAACGATAGTCCCTACGAGATTGGGCAGGCGATCAATTGGTGCAACGGCGGGGCGGTACCTGGCCTTCCACCCTTGCCCTTGAAACTTAACGGCTCCAACGAGTGGGGCTACCTGTACTCATCGCTGCATACCGGGGGTGCAAACCTACTTTTTGCCGATGGATCGGTGCGGTTTACAAGCGAGGGTATAAGTGCGCGCACGATTGGAATTTTGACCACCAAGGCTGGCGGCGAGGTGGTACCGGACTGAAACCGGGGTGGCCTTGGGGCCAGCGACGCATGGCCTTTGACTCAGGCTATGCAATCAGCTTCCGCGGTAGGTGGAATAGCCAAACGGGCTGAGCAGCAGAGGGACATGGTAGTGCTCGTCGGGGCTTTCTGTTGAGAAAATAATGTCGACACGGGGAAAAAAGGATTTTGCACCCTGGCCCTTGAAGTAGGCACCTGTTTCGAAAACCAGTCGGTAAGTGCCTGCGGGCAGTTTCTTACCGGCTGGCTGCAACTCCTTCACACGGCCCTGGGCGTCTGTTTCGGCCCTGCTCATTTCTTCCCACCCTTCCATCTTTTGCTTTTGCAAGATGACGGTGACGCCCAAGGCAGGCTTGCCTGTCGCTGTGTTCAGAACATGGGTGCTGAGGCCGGGTTGTGGTGGCGGTGTGGCCTTCTCACCGGCTTGGGCTGATTGCCAATTGTGACTGGCTGATGCGATGAGAAAGACAAGGGCCGTCATGGCACTACGATTGGTCGCCATTTGATTCTCCCGGCCCTGCTCACGGGCAGAATGTTCCTGCCCCAATTCTATCAGGGCGTACCCAACTAGGCGTATTAGGAAATCCAGACCGGACCTCAAGACTTGGGCGGGAGCGTTTCTTGGTAAAAAATCTCCAGCCATTTGCCATCACGGCGTGTGTAAAGAGAAGATGACTCAATATTCTCCATTTTTATCACTTTGCCTTTATGCTTGCCCTGATAATTCAAGCGATAAAGAATCATCACGGCATCGGCATTGATCTGCAGCATGGTTGCCTTGCCCATCTGGAATTCTGTCAGCTCAAAATCATCGAGGTTGCGAATGAATGCAGCTCGATCGGCGCTGGTTCCATCGGCAAAAAAACCAAGGAACTCGGGTGCCATGTAGGTGCGAAAAAACTCCCCATCCCGCTTTTGCGTGGCTACCCAACTATCCTTCTCAAGCTTGGTTAGCTTGGCGAGTAGCTCTTTATTTTCAGGGGCTTGGGCACGGCTTGAGGGTGCACACACTGCCAAAGCACAAAGCGACAAGCTGAGAAAAAAAATACGCATAGTACTGGCTCCAAAAATGATTGGTTAAAATTCCTGAACAAAACGCGAACATGCAGCTTATACGCTGCCGGGATTTGGATAGGCCAATATCGTGGCCATTAATTTGCGGGTGGTATGGGGATGGGATTTTAAACCTGTTATCTAATAGGGCAGGCTCAATCATCCATATCGAAAGGTTTGCCGAGCATCTCCCTCCACTGCTTTTTCTGGGCATCGCTCAGGATAGCCTCGATCTGACCTTCGTGATCCATGCGGATTTTCATCAGTTTGGGCCTGATCTCCTGCGGATTTCCGCCGGACTGGACTTCTTTCATGAGAGGTTCGAACTTCTTTTGCATTTCCTGAACGATGCCCATGAACTGTTTTTGTTGATCCATCTTGATTTTCAGTTCGTTAGCCACTTCTGGGTGCATGGCGGCGAAAATTCTCTCACGCTGCAGTACCAGTTCGCGTAGCCGCTTGAGTTGTTGGTCTTTCAAGGTGTTTTTCAGGAAAGCATTGAGTTGCTGGTTGGCCTTCATTTTAAATTCTTCCATCCTTGGGCCACGCTCTTCGGGCTTGAGATCCTGGGCTTTTTGGAAGAACTCTTGGGCTTGGTTGCTAGTAGCCTCGAGCCGCTTTTGCAGTTGTTTCTTTTGGTCGTCGTTGAGTTTGACCTCATCCTGAACTTTGTCGCGGAAAATGATGAAGCGCGCTCCCAGACCATCCAAGCCCTCGCCCGGGCCGCCGCCAGGAGCACCGAATTTGCCTGTGGGGGCCCAACCCGTTTTCTCGCCAGCCAGTTGGGCAGCAACGGAAGCTGTCCGTTTTTCGATGAAGGTTCGCAGGGAAGGCCCCTGTCCGAACATGCCGATCCCTTGCGCAAAACCGAAGCCAGGGCCACCGGCGCCTTCCTTGCGGGTCTCTGTGGCTTTCTTTTCGCGCTGCAGGCGTTCCTTGGTGACGCTTTCAATGGCATCAACTAAAGCGAGTAAGCGTTCCTTTGAGAATTCGGTAACGGCCAACTCTTTCAACAGCTTTTGATACTGTTCATTGATGTCTTTTATGGCCATGAGCCGGTCGAATAGCTTGTACTTTCCAATGTGGGGATGCATCAGACTCAGGTCCATCCGTTCTTCTGCCGTGCCGACAAACGGCACCCCGGCCAGCGACACATCCATGTCCCAAGGGATGAAAACAAACTTGTTCGTTTGCGGATTGAGGTAAATAAAGAAGTTGTGCCCGGTAAAAAAGTTGTCGATCGTGGCCAGGTAGGCGTTTGCTGCGACAAAACGCAGGAATTGATCCATGTCCAGGTAAGAGGCGATCTGGTTTTGGAATTCTTCGTTGCTGCCTTTGTCAACCAGTTTGGCGAACTCAATGACCCGGCGCTTTTCCTTGTCGGTTGGATTGTGCTTGGGGCGATATTGTGGTTCGTAACGCTTCCAATCCTCGCCTAGGTACCGGATATCACCCAGCCCTTCGGGCTTCATGAGTAGGCCCTTATTGTTCTGGAAGCGATCTTTGAGGAAGGTCTTGTCGACATGTTCGATGCATGTATACAGCCCGACAAACTCGTTGTCGTACTTGCCGGACATGGAGATATAGACTTCGGCAAAAGCTGTGCGGGGTGCCGGGACGCCCATTGCCCGGAACACGGCAAAGGAGAAAGTCTCCCGTCCGCGAGAGGGATCCAGACCACCGGCGTTGAGTACGACGGATTTGAGACCGTGAAAACGCAGGTCATTCTTATAATGATCCATGTCGACAACAAAGTTGCGTTTTAGTCCACGGGAGGTGGTGCCGTAGCTGGCATTGCCTTTGTAGCGCAGGCCGACATCTTTGTACTTTTTGCCCTCGGCAGAAAGATCGGCGTGGACATAGGGAAACTCAAGGCCGAAACCGCTGCCTTTGTGCACATCGGCCGGCTTGCCGGCGGTTTTGTTATCAGACTTCTTGGGGCCAAAACCGCCGGGGGAAGGGATGCCACCGGTCGGTTGCATCTTTTCGAAGGCATTTGTGGTCAATTCGAGGTGGAATTGCCAAACCTTGGTCAGGCCGAAAAGATCCCTGTCGGGTACTTCTTTCGCAGCCGGCTGATTCTTGTCGGCCTTGTCTTGGGCCTCTTTTTGAGCGCCCAGCAAAGACAGTAACGGCAATGTGAAGAGCATCAACAGCAACAAACTGATCGAGATGCGTTTTTTCATCGAATTTTCTCGAGCAGGCGTGAAGCAAATTTTAAACGGAAAAATAGAACCAATCAATCATTCAATTCAGGAACTATTTTCACGGCCCGCCTTTGGGCTATTTGATGGACAGGGTTACGGATTTATTAATTCGTTTTATGACATGATGCAGGATATTTCAGCAAAAGCCCGCTTTATTTTGATTTGGTCCAGGTGTCGAACAGTTGGCCGTCTTTGTCGTAGGCGCGGAGTTGCAGGCTGTTGTTGGTGATTGTGAAGAGGACCATGTGGTAGTCGACCCTGTTGGCCGCTTTGAAGTAGGCAGGGGTGGGGGTGAAGTTTTCGAGGCCGCCACCAAAGCCGCCGCTGGTGAGGTAAACCACTCCATCATTGTCGACTTTGTTGTTTTTGATGGGGAAAGTTCGCTCGTAGGCGTGGATGTGGCCGTTGAGCACGAAATCGACTTTGTACTTTTCGTACAGCGAAGTAATTTTTTGCATTTTGTCGGTGCCAAATGTAGACTGTTTGCCATTGAATGTATCGCCATAGTCGTCGCTGTCGCTGGAGTAGCAGGGGTGGTGGTGGAAGCAGAATTTCCACTTCGCCTTTGAAGCGGCGAGTTCTTTTTCGAGCCAAGCCAACTGGCCCTTGCCTAGTTCGAGTGGCTTGTTCGAGTCGATCGCGAAGAAATCGGCATCGGCCCAGGTGAACTTGTAGTGGAATTCGGGCTCGGGCAGGTTGAAGTATTGGTAGTAGAAGGGGTGATCGCGCTCGTGATTGCCGATGGTGGGCATCATGGCGACGCGGCCGAACAACTCTTGGCAGGGGCGGAAGAGATCATTGAGCCATTGTGACTTGTCAGAACCATCATCGACCACATCGCCTAAGTGCAAGACAAATGATGGTCGATTTTCATATGCTCTTGTGGCGACCTGTCCGGTGAGACGGCGGTTGCGCTGGGAATCGCCGAAAACGGCAAAGTTGAAAGACTCGCCGGGGAGAGCGGCGGTCTTGAAGGACAAGAGAGGGCCGACGATTTTGTCGCCGGCTTTGGTGGTGGCGGTGACTTTGTAAAAGTAGCTGGTGGAAGGTTTGAGCCCGGTGATTGTGGCATGGTGCATGGTGCCGATTGGGGTTTCGACCTTGTCGGCTAGGGGAGAGTTTTCGCTGTATTCGACTAGGCCGGTTGACTCTTCGGAGGTTTCGAAGCCTATGCGGATGGAATCGGTTGTGGGGTATTGGAGGTAGGGGCTAACCAGGAAGTAGGGGGCAGCGGCTACGATAGGCAAAAAGGCCAGGGCTTTGCCTTCTTGATCTTTGCCTTCTTGATAGCGTGTGATAATTGCTTCGGGAGTTAGGGCGGTGTTGAATAAGGCGGCGGCGTGGAGGGCGCCGACCATGGGGACACGCTCATCGTCATCGATGTAGCCACCCACAACAAATGGGGCGGAGGCATTAATGATATTTCCCTGCTGTTGGGTGGATTGGGCCTCAAGAGTACCGTTGACATAGAGCCGCATGGTGGTGCCATCGTAGGTGGCAACCAGATGGGTCCAGATACCAGGCTTGATGGGTGAGCGGGAGCGGATCCAGGTGAGGATGCCATCACCTTTGCGGGCTCCTTCACTAGCCAAGCCGAATCGGAAGCGGTCTTCGTCGTAGCCCAGGGACAGGCCTTGGCCCCCGTAGCGGTTGTCATCGATTTGGCCGATCAGGCCGCCTTTGCGGCTGCCACAGTCGAGCCGTGCCCAGGCTTCGAGCGAGACGGCTTCGGGACCGAAAGAGGGAGCGGATTGGTCTTTTGGCACTAGCAAAACTGCTTGGTCCATGCCGCCTGAGAAATGTGCTGATTTTGTTTGCGGGTCCCATTTGGGCTGCCCTTGGATGGTGAGGGCCCATGTGCCTTCTGTTGGAGCCAATTTGTTGTTGGCAAATTGTTTAGAATCGAATTTCCACTGGGCCTGGGGGGTGGTGGAATCAGCAACCAAGGTAGCGCGAGTGGCGATAACCAAGGCGACCATGACAAGCAGTGCCAAGGCCCCGGCGATGAATCGGCTGAGCATGTTGATTCTCAAGGCAAAGTGAACTGTTGTGGTCGACGAGCGATTAATCATTCATCGAAGCAGAGAGCCCAAGAGGGAACGGAGTGATATTCGTGATGGAAGCGTGAAATATTTCGCGCAGTGATATTCCTGTCAGGTCAGAAACCCTCGCAAGCCTGGATGGCCTCGGAAATGCCGGCTGCAGGATTGCGTGTAGGGATGAACTCATGGCCGACAAAGCCTGTGTAGCCCATTTGGTGCAATTTTGCGCCAACGGCGGGGTAATGGATTTCTTGCGAGTTGTCCAACTCGGCTCTGCCGGGGTTACCTGCGGTGTGGATGTGGCCGATAACATCTTTACATTCTTCGAGCCGGCGCAGGATGTCACCGTGCATGATTTGCACATGGTAAACATCGAACAGCAGCTTGAGGCGGGGCGAATCGACTTGTCGAATAAGGCTTGTGACCCAGTCGAGGTCGTCTCCCTGGTAGCCGGGGTGGCCTTTCATGGGGTGGTCGGCCACCCGGCTATTGAGATGCTCGACGCAAACTGTGACTTTGTGTTTTTCGCCAAGTTTGGCCAATTCTTTCCAGCCTTTGATGCAAGATGCTGCAGCCTCGTCACGGGGGATTTCGTTGATGCCTGGTTTTGAGGGATCTCGCCAGCGCATGCCCACAAAAGCAATCACCCGTTCGACGCCTTGGGTGCCACATTTTTCGATGGCAGCTTTAGATTGATCGAACAATTCGGGGTGGAAGGCACTGTTGTTCCAAGCACGGGTGAATACACCTTCTGTGCCCGCAGAGGCAATGGCGCAGGCGAGGCCGTGCTTTTTAAGGGTGGGCCAGTCGGAAGGGTCGACCAGTTCGACTGACGAGCAGCCGGCTGCTTTGGCTTTTTGGCAGAGAGTCTCGGTATCCCATTTTTCGCCATGGCTTTGGAAGCACCAGCCTACCACGGAGTGTTTGAGGCGGAGTTTGGTGGAGGTGGTCATTGCAGGGGTTCCCATGATTGGTCCGGCGACGCAGCCGGCTGAAGTTTTTAGAAAAGTCCGGCGGTTGGAGTGGAGCATGGCGATGTCTCGTTTGCTGGGCTATAGACAGTTTAACCTATGCCAGCTTGGCGACAACCTTGGCAACTTTTTGGCCCAGAGAGCGGGCGGTTGTCCATTTGCCGCCGAAGACGGTGATCACTTTGCCCTGCTGTTCGATAGCGTATTCGCGGGAAGCCTGACGCGGGTCATCGTTTGAATAGAGTAGTGGTCGAATGCCGGCGAAGGTGGAGCTTATTTCGTCGGGGCGCAAGGGATTAGTCATGAGGCTGTCGTGGAAACGGACCAAGTAGTGCTTTTCTTGGTCAGAACAGTTGATTGGGTCTGTGAGGCTTTGGCGCTCTTCGGTGGTTCCCACCAGGGTTTTACCCTGGTAGGGAAGGATGAAGGCGATGCGTTTGCTAGCGGGAACCTCGGCCAGAATTGCGGCAGGACAGGGGCGGTTGACCAGGAGGTGGCTGCCGCGTACCAGATCGAGTTGGTGCTTAGAGGGGATGCCACTAGCGTCGAGCAACTGGCGGGCCCAAGGGCCGGCGACATTGACGATGGCGTCGAAGTGCAGGATGCCCGCAGAGGTGACCAGATCGCCATCTTGTGAGATGGTATTTACCGATGCATGTTCTTTGCAGGTAACGCCTGCTGCGCGGGCTTGATCAGCGGCCCAGAGGCCGAGTTTGTAGTCGTCCATTTGGCCGTCCCAAAAGGCGTAGGCACCCAGAAGGCCTTCTGGCTTAAGGTGTGGGGACATTTGGAGGGCTTGTTGGGGATTTAGCCACTTGTGGGGAGCGATATTGGCGCTACCTGCCAAGAGGCGGTAGAGGAAGAGCCCGATGGCGAGCATCCAGCGGGGGCGGCCGCGGCCTTGGTAGTGGGGTAGAAGAATTTGGAGAGGGTGACACAAGGCGGGTGCTTGTTGTAGCCACCAGGAGCGCTCGCGGAGCGATTCGCGTACCAGCAGTAGGGAACCTTGCTCGAGGTAGCGGAGGCCACCGTGGAGCAATTTAGTGGAAGCGGAGCTGGTGGCTCCCATGAGTTTTTGGCGTTCAAAAAGGGTAACTTGGTGGCCGGTTTTTGCCAGCTCCCAAGCGGACATGACGCCATTGATGCCCCCGCCAATCACCGCCACGCGCATGGAATTTAGACTCTGGTTTTTCAATATGATTGGCCGAGCAGGTCGCTTGAGCCCTAATCCAGTATGCCAAATGGCAGCGGCGGAGTAACCCCGTATTGGCAGGGTGGTGAAAACCGGGTTCTAAGGTTGGAGCTGG
>CAIWHS010000167.1 GCA_903912515.1 uncultured Planctomycetaceae bacterium | reverse complement strand
AGCCTATGATAACTGTAAATTCAAGATGAAGATGGATTAATATTTACTCAAGCCTCTCATTTTAATCGTTTCGTCTTTAAGTTTGAGCATTCCCTACATGGCTGTTCACCAATGGGTAGGATGGAACATTATGCAAATCCTTATCCAGCCATGGCAGGCGAGGTGGCCCATGGAAAATTATCGGCACTCTTTTTGGCCCCGTCTTGTCATTGGCTTGGCATTATTTGGCATTTGTACTTGGACTGGGAAAGCCTGGTTTCATGCTGCGCCACCTGAACCGAAAAGCTTGAGGGCACCCGACCTTGGGAGCCCTTGGCAATCGAGCCCTTCGAATCTTGATGTGGAAGGCGACCAATTGGTTGCCGCTCTGGGGTTGAGCCAAGACCCTAAGAGCGTATTATTTTATCTGCAAAATCTGAATACCGTGCCTTCTGATGAAAAACTTGCCGCCGCGATCAGCGATTTTGAATCCGATGATTTCCCTGTCAGGCAGGGAGCGGAGAAGATTTTGCATAGCGGCGGATTGCCGGGGCTTGCCCTGCTTGAAAAGGCTGCAAAAAGTGAAGATCTGGAAGTGGCCAGGCGTGCCAATGACTGCGCTGCCACCATTCGCCGCTCGAGATCGCCTGCGCTGATTGGCGCACTGGCCCGCATGCTGGTTCGCGAAAAAGAAGCGGGAGGTGTCGAGGCGCTGATGGGCTTGGGTGGGCAGCTCGGTGTTGATGAGTCACCACTTTTTGACGCCCTGGCCAAGCATTTGGCCATTTTTTATGCCGAGGGGATGGGTGAATCGGTCTTGGCGGGGGCACTGGCCGACAAGGCGGCGCACAGGCGGGCTTTGGCCGCCGCGACGCTGGGTGCCACCCCGGAATGGGCCGACCGGGTGTTGCCCATTCTTGATGACAATAATTCACGAACCCGACTTTATGCCGCTTGGGCGCTGGTGCGGGGCGGACGGCGCGAGGGGATGCCCAAGCTGCTGGAAGGATTGGCGGATGCCCCCCCGGTTTTGCGGGAAGAGGTTGTGGAGCATCTTTACCAAGTTGCTGGCGATAGCGCGCCGGATGCCCCTTGGGGGCCCTCGCCCCAAGAGCGTCAAGCATTTGGCGCCACTTGGCTTGGCTGGTGGGCTGAGGCAGGCCCTGGTTTGGGAAGTATCACTCTTGGCCCGCGGCCTTTTCTTGATCGCACGCTGTTGGTTTATCTGGATGCAGGCGAAGTGGCTGCGCTGGACAGTAACGACAAGGATGTATGGCGGATTCGCAAGGTGGATTTTCCTCTCGACGCTGAACCGCTTCAGGGCAACCGGGTGCTTTTGGCGGAAAATCAGGGCGGCAGGGTGTGTATTCGCTCACACACCGGGCGGATCCTTTGGCAATATGCTGTGGAGTCTCCCATTGTGGCGCAGGCCTTGCCCGGTGGGAAAACTTTCATCGCCACGCGGTCAGACCTTTTTGTGATCGACCGTTTGGGTAACCGGGTGCGCGAGTGGAAGCGGCCTCGTGGCGAGGTGATCATGCGTGCCAGCGCCCTGCCCGACGGGGGATTGGCATTGATCAACATGCGGCAGCGTTTTATGCGGCTTGATGCGGCAGGCGAAGTGGTTGAAAGCTTTCCGGTGATGGTGAGCACCACGGGTGGCCGTGTTGATGTGGCCCCTGACGGCCGGGTGCTTATTCCCATGATGCACCAGGACTTGGTTTTGGAAATGGATGGCGCCGGGCAGGAAGTTCGACGGTTTCGTGTGGCGGAGCCGATCATTGCCCAAAGGCTGGCCAACGGGCATGTGATGATCACCAGCATGTCTGAGCAAAAAGCCATGGAATATGATGCCGCTGGGCGTGTGGTTTGGGAGTATCAGTCGCGAACCAGTCGTGTGACGCGGGCAATTCGTCATTAGAAACTCCGGTAACCATCGGGAGTGCATGGAGTGAATCGTTTGGGTTGGACGCTGATACTTATTGGTTTAGGACTTTGGGGCTCGCTTTTTTGGCAGGCCTGGAACGGGACCGTATCGACAGCCCTGGGCCAACCGGACGAGGGTGAGACCGACAAGGCGAAATTGGCCAAACTGGCGGGCCTGCGCGATGCCATTCGGTCGGGTGATAACCAAGCCATGGCGCGGGAGTTAGACCGTTTTTTGCCCAAAGCGGAAGACGAAAAGGCTTGGCCCAAACTTCTGCGCCAGTTGGCAGACGACAACGCGGCCAAGCGTGATGCGGCTTTGGGCAACCTGCTCGAAGCCGGGCCGGCGGTGCTTGGGTTTGCCCGGCGGGCTCGGTCGATGGAAACCGATCTGACGGCCAAGGCTTTGCTTGATTCTTTGGAGGAATACCTGCCTATCAAAACCACCACCGGCGCGGTGATGCAGATCATCCGCCAATCGGATATTGGCAAGGACCCGGTTACTGTTCGAGGACTTTACTGGCGACTGGTTCCCCACACGCCTGATTTTTCGGTTGAACAAGCGCTAGCGCGCGAGCTGGAACTTGATCTGGCTTCACCAGGAGGGCAGGAAGCTGCCAAGGCCAACCTGACCGATGCCGATCCGGCCCGGCGGGAAATGGCAGTGCGCTTGCTGGGGGGAAAAAGTAGGGAGGAAAAAAGCGGTCATGGCGACCTGTGGGCCAGCCTTGCAAAGTTGGCCAAAGATCCCGATGCCGCTGTTTCGCTGCGTGTGCGTCTGGCGTTGATGGATCTGGGGCAGCCTCCCGAACCTGTGGCACTGGCCGAGCGACTGATCGATGCTCCCGCCGCGTTGTGCCGGATTGCTGAATCGCGCTTGCTGGCACTTGCCGCAGACTCGGATGTGGTGCCCGCATGGCTCGACAATGCCGACAGTCGCACCGCCAGTGCTGAGGCATGGAAGGCATGGCTTGCTGAGCCGGGACGCGAAAAATTGAAATTGAAGCCCACCGAAAAGTGGGACAGGCAGATGATTGGCCAAATCAACGCCAACCACAATGAAAGCGTGCTGCTTGAGTTGGACGCTGGTGGCAAAACCCTGGAGCGATTGCTCACCAACGACCAGATTGTGGCCTGCGGCTACGATGGCAAGGGCCATGCTTTTTTGGCCAAGTCTGATAACGGTGCGGCGGAAATTTCGTGGCCTTTCAAACGGGGAGAATCGAAGAAGGAAACGATCGACCTGCGGCGGCGGGTGGTGACGATCTGCCCCTGGGATGACGGTGGTTTTTTGGTGGTTAGGCGCGATGGCGTGTCGACATCGACGCCGGGTGGCAAGGACGAAAAGGACCTGATCCGTTTGGGAAAACGGGTGATTTCGGCAGGGGCCTTGGCGCGTGATGGCTGGATTGCCCTATGGCGCGACGATGGGACGCTCTCTTGGCACAATGCGGCGGGTGATGCCATTTGCGAGTTTCGTTTGCCACCTCCCCAGGTTGTGGGGGCTGGAATACAGGCACTGCCAGGCAGGCGACTGCTGGTACCTTTGGTGGGTGAAAACCGCGTGGTGGAGATTGACCGGGAGGGGCGGGAGGTTCGATCAACAAGTATTGAATCGCCTTTAGCAGCCCTGAGGTTGCCTGATGGCTCAACCGTGGTTGCCACCCCTGAAGGCGTGGTAAAATTTGATCCGGCTGATCGTCCGGGTGCGCGTCAGCGCACTGACTGGTTGCCTGTAGCCCTTTCAGCAAGAATTGCCAAAAAAAACTAGCGCTATTTAGCAAGGATTTCAATCATGGGCGAGATGGCCGACAATGTTTACAAAAACCACCTTGCTTATCCTCAAGACCGGCGCATATGGGTGCAGGTGAAATGGCCCTTTCTGGCGATGGCCGCCATGGCGGCGGTTGGTCCTGTTGTCGCCGCATGGGTTTGGATGTTGGTTTTTGGCCTGCCGGAGATCCCCCCAGCGCCTCGTGTGGTCGCGGTGGATGACCCCTCTGGTTTTCCAGCCTGGCTGCGTTTGGCGCATTTCGTCAATCTGGTGTTGATGGTGTTGTTGGTTCGCAGCGGTTTGTCGATCTTGATGGACCACCCCCGACTTTATTGGAATGACCACTGCACCCCAGGCTCCGAATGGATCCGGTTCACCCCCTTAACGGTGCCCAAAGACCGTGTCTGGACAGCCAAGGATGACAGCCGCTACCTCTCCCCCTGGATTGGGTTGCCCGGGTTCAGGCACACCATCGGCATCGCGCGCCACTGGCACTTTTTGAGCGCTTTTTTCTGGTTGTTGAACGGTTTGATATTTGTCGGCTTGTTGTTCGCCACCAACCAGTGGAAGCGGTTGGTACCCACCGACTTGGGAATATTTGTCGAGGCGTGGAATGTTTTCGTGCATTACGCGACCTTCCACCTGCCCGTAGAGCCGGATGGTTTTTACAAGTACAACCCGCTGCAACAGCTCAGCTATTTCGGCATCGTTTTCATTGTGGCGCCCACCTCGCTGCTCACTGGTCTGGCGATGTCGCCGGCGCTGGACAACTGGGCTGGCTGGTACCCCAGGCTTTTTGGTGGCAGGCAGTGCGCCCGCTCGATCCATTTTCTGGCCCTGTGCTCGTATCTGGCTTTCCTGGTGCCCCATGTGGGCATGGTGGTCATCACGGGCCTTTGCCAAAACATGAACCACATTGTCTTTGGCACCGATGACACCAACCCGGCGGGGTTGGTGGTTTTCCTGGTTGGCGCGGCGGGCATCATTGCCTTGTGCTGGCTTGCCCATTGGATCTCGTGGAAGCGCCCTCGGTGGGTGCAAATGGGGTTTCGGCGTCTATTGGGGCCATTGCAGCGGACTACGCTGAACCGCCTGGCCAGCCGCAACCAGTACACCCGCGACGACATTTCGCCTTACTTTTGGCCCAATGGCAAATTGCCCCATTCGCCCGAGTGGGAGGCGCTTGGAGACTTGCGCAGAAGCGGGTTTCAATTGAAAGTATTTGGGCAGGTGGAAAATCCGGTGGAGTTGACACTCGACCAATTGGAAAAACTGGGGAAGCGCGAGCAGATCACCCTCCACCATTGCATTCAGGGTTGGTCGGGCGTGGCACAGTGGGGCGGAGTGACCATCGGGCAGCTCATGGAGCTGGTGAAACCTTTGCCTGGAGTTCAGGCGGTGGTTTTCCGCTCGTTTGGCGAGGGCCATTATGGCGGCGAATATTATGACACCCTCACGCTTGAAAACGCCATGCACCCGGAAACCCTGCTCGCTTGGGAAATGAATGACAAACCGCTACCCGATTTGCATGGTGCCCCGCTGCGCCTGCGGGCCGAGAACCAACTGGGTTACAAGATGGTCAAATGGATCAAGAGCGTGGAATTTGTCCATTCGGAGAAAGAAGTTGGCAAGGGCTACGGCGGAAAGAACGAGGATGACGAGTATTATCCCGTGGTGGCAAATATATAATCGGAATTTTTGCCTAGTTTCCCCAAACCAGGCATCTGTTCAGGCCACAGTTTGCCACTTTGAGAGCAAGCTGTGGCCCGAGTTTTTTCGACGGTTTTGGCTTTTTAATCATTAATTTTCTCTCGCAATTGGCAAATCTGGGAGACCTCAAGCGTAGTCTGTTTAGGAAGACATCTTGAGGGAATCATGACTGTTTGTGATCAGACTGAAAAAACTAAAAAACGCCTGTTTGCTATAGGCGACATCCACGGCTGCTCAAGGGCTCTGAAGGCCATCTTTGCGGAAATGAACCCCACCCCTCAGGACACCGTGGTGATTCTGGGGGATGTGGTTGACCGCGGGCCCGATTCGGCCGGGGTGATCGACATGCTTCTGGCATGGCGCGCGCAAACCAATTTGGTTCACCTGGTGGGCAATCACGAGGAGATGCTCTTGCAGGTGGCCGAAGGGGCCCTGAGTTTGGACGACTGGACCCGCCATGGTGGGGACAAGGCCTTATACTCCTATGGGGTGGACCATCCATCCCAATTGCCTGCCAGTCATTTGGATTTTTTGCGTGCAGCCAAGCTGACGCACGAACAGGGCAACCACCTCTTTGCCCATGCCTGCTACCTGCCCCACTGGCCTTTGCCCTACACCCCTCGCGATGTGCTTTTGTGGAAGGACGCTGATCCGACCGAATTACGCCCCCACAGCTCTGGAAAAACGGTGGTGCTGGGGCACACGCCGCAACCGGATGGTGAAATTCTTGATCTGGGTTTTGCGGTTTTGGTGGACACCGATTGTTGCCATGGTGGCTGGCTCACGGCCCTGGAATTGAATGGCTCTACCATCATTCAAGCGAACAACCGGGGAAAAATGCGACGAAAAAGGCGCTATGTGAGGCTGTAGGGTGCCAGCCAAAGATGGGCACACAGAAAAAATTGGTAAAAAGAAAAGTACGGCCAAAGAAGGACCCCCGGCAGTTTTGAACTGCCGGGGGTCCTTGATTTAGGTTTGGTACTTGCTTACTTCTTCACTTCAAACTCGGCATCAATCACATCGTCGCCGCCAGATCCCGCACCGGCTGGACCTGGGCCTGCACCTGCATCGGCGGCACCTGGGGTTTGATGCTGCAGGGCCGCGTTGAACGAGGCTTGCAGCTCCTGGGTGGCGCGCTTGATGGCCTCGAGGTCTTCGGTCTTGGCCTTCTCGCGCACAGAATTGATCGCCGAGAGCAATGGGGCCTTGTGCTGCTCTGAGAACTTGGCATCGTTCTCCTTGAGATAGCGCTCCACACGGTGGGAGGTGTTGTCGGCCTCGTTACGCGCGTCGATGAGTTCGAGCTTGCGCTTCTCATCAGAGGAGTGCAGCTCGGCGTCTTTGCGCATGCGCTCGACATCGTCTTTACTGAGGCCCGAAGAGCCCTTGATCTCGACATGGGCTTCTTTGCCTGTACCGAGATCTTTGGCGGTCACTTTGAGGATACCATTGGCATCGAGTGAGAAAGTCACCTCGATCTGTGGCTCGCCACGCGACGCGGGGGCGATGCCCTCGAGGTTGAACTCGCCTAGAAGACGGTTCACCGGGCTCTTGGCCAACTCACTTTCGCCTTGGTAGACGCTGATAGTGACGGCAGTTTGGTTGTCTGCTGCGGTGCTGAAGGTTTGCTTCTTCTCGGTGGGGATCGAGGTGTTGCGCTCGATCAGCCGGGTGAGGCGACCGCCCAAGGTTTCAAGACCCAAGGAAAGGGGTGTGACATCGACCAGCAGCACATCGGACTTGCTGCCCAGAAGCAGTTGCGCGCCTTGGATAGCGGCACCGATGGCGACCACCTCGTCTGGATTAACGCCGCGGTGGCCTTCTTTTCCGAACAGGTCCTTCACGAGTTGCTGCACAGCGGGCATGCGGGTCATGCCGCCCACCATCACCACCTCGTTGATTTCGGCTGGCTTGAGCCTTGCATCTTGCAGAGCCTTCAGCACGGGCCCCTTCAGCTTCTCGATGAGGGGGTGGCAAAGCTGGTCGAGCTTGGCCCGTGTGATGTTGAGCATCAGGTGCTTGGGCCCTGAGGCGTCTGCAGTGATGAACGGCAAGTTGACATCGGTGCTGGTTTGCTGGCTGAGGTCTTTTTTGGCACGCTCGGCGGCTTCCTTCAGGCGCTGAAGGGCCATTTGGTCTTTGCGCAGGTCGATGCCGTGCTCTTTTTTGAACTCTTCGGCGATGTAGTCGATGATGACTTGGTCAAAATCGTCGCCACCGAGGTGGGTGTCACCGTTGGTGGATTCGACCTTGAAGACGCCGTCGCCCACATCGAGCACGCTGACATCGAAGGTGCCGCCGCCGAGATCGAACACGGCGATTTTCTCATTGGCTTTTTTGTCCATGCCGTAGGCGAGGCTTGCAGCGGTTGGCTCGTTGATGATGCGCATTCGCTGCTTGGTTTTTTTACCAGTTTGGGGATCTTCAATTTCCCACTCGGTGTCGAAGCCTGCGATTTGGGCCGCCTCGATGGTGGCTTGGCGCTGGGCATCGTTGAAGTAGGCGGGCACGGTGATGACGGCCTTGCGGACGGTATGCCCCAAGTATGCCTCGGCGGCCTCTTTCAGTTTGCGCAGGATCATGGCAGAGATTTCGGGCGGCGTGTAGTTTTTGCCGTCGATCTCGACCTTGGTGAGCTCCTCGGGCCCGCCCACAATTTTGTAGGGGATGAGCTTCTCTTCGCCCTCGACCTCTTTGTGGCGGCGACCCATGAAGCGTTTGATGCTGTAAAGAGTGCGACGGGGGTTGGTAACAGCTTGGCGTTTTGCCGGGTCGCCCACCAAGCGGTCGCCCTTGTCGGTGAATGCCACCACGCTTGGGGTGATGCGATTACCCTCGGCATTGGCGATAACCTTCACCTCGCCGCCTTCCATCACGGCTACAACGCTGTTGGTGGTGCCCAGGTCGATTCCAATGATTTTCTCTTCAGCCATTGTTCCATCTCCCTTTGTTCCGAAGCGCGACCCAGCTTGAATGCATTGAGCTGCTTTCGGTTGTTATCTTGATGCCGGGCCCTTCCAACCAACTGTAGGCTGGACATGCCCCCAACAATGCCGTTCTCCCGCGAATACGCCTTCCGAAAAACCTTAGATTCTTCAAGTGCAAGAGCCATGCCAAAGAGACAAAGAAAGAAAAAGCCGACACAAATCATTTGAAATTCTATACTTAAAGCTTTTTTAAGCCTAAAGCCATCGCATAGGCGAGTGGACTCCTGCCAAAATGGCATCAGCCCCAAAATGCCCATTTT
>CAIWHS010000166.1 GCA_903912515.1 uncultured Planctomycetaceae bacterium | reverse complement strand
CTGGAAAGTGGGCCGGCCCAAGGCAACCAGAACAACATGAATTTCAAGGGCCCCCGACTGGCGGCCTGATCAATGCAAGAGGTGCGGCATGGGAAAATTGCGGATTTTGTTTGTTGATGATGAGAGGGGCTTGCGCGAGATCATGCGCGCCGAGCTGACCCGAATGGGTCACGATGTGACCGAGTTCGCAGACGGCAGGTTGGCGCTGAAGGCTATGGAAGCCACCCGTTTTGACGCGGCCATATTGGACCTGCGGATGCCCACCATCAGCGGGATCGAGGTGCTCGAGCAACTGAAACGCATCTCGCCTGACACCGAGGCGGTGATGATGACCGGCCATGCCAGCATGGAAACGGCCATTGAGGCGGTTCGCCTGGGCGCATTCGACTACATCACCAAACCTGCGAAGATGGCGGAAATAGAAGCCATCCTCATGAAGATTTCGGAAAAACGCGATCTTAAGAACGCGAATTTGGCGCTTCAGACCAGGGTCCAAGCGGCGGAAGGGCCCAGCATATTGGTGGGAGATTCCCCGGCGATGCGGGCGGTGCAGAGGCTTATCGCGACCGTGTCCCCCACTGACTCCACCGTGCTGATCACGGGCGAGACGGGCACAGGCAAGGAGTTGGCTGCGCGCACCCTGTGGATGCAGAGCCGCAGGGGTAAAAACCCATTTGTGCCCGTCAATTGCGGTGCTTTGGCAGAAAACTTGGTGGAAAGCGAATTGTTCGGCCACAAACGGGGTGCCTTCACCGGGGCAGACCGTGATCACAAGGGCCTGTTCGAGGTGGCCAACACCGGGACTTTGTTTTTGGATGAATTGGGTGAACTGAATCGCAACATCCAGGTGAAGCTGCTGAGGTTTCTGGAATCGGGCGAGATTCGCCGGTTGGGTGAGACCAGCCCGATAGAAACCGATGTGCGCGTGCTTTGCGCCACCAACAGGGATTTGCGATCGATGGTTGCGGAAGGATATTTTCGTGAAGACCTTTTCTTTCGCGTGAACACATTCGAAATTCGGATGCCGCCGCTTCGGGAGCGGCGCGAAGACATTTCCACACTGGCAGGCCACTTATTGGCCCGAGCCGCGCGGCGGCCGATTGCCTCGCTGACGCAGCAAATTTCACGGTCGACCATGGATATGCTGCTGAACCATTCATGGCCTGGTAATGTTCGTGAAATGGCTAACGCTATGGAGCATGCTTTCATTTTGTCGGCTGGCGGTACCTTGGAGCCGGAGCATTTTCCAACCAGCGTGCGGTCACCCGCAGCACCTCCCCAAGGGCGTATGCAGCCTCCGGGCTATATTTCGGCTGGATTTAACCCGCAACAAGGTAGCTTTAGCCCACAACAGGGCAGCTTTAACCCGCAACAGCATGGGCACCAACAGGTTTTTCCACAGTCTTTTCACCAGCCGGGTAATGCGGGTTTTCCAACGGCTTTCAGTTTTCCAGAGGGGGCGCCCCAGGCCATGCACCCAGGTCAACCCATGCCGCAGGCCCCATTCGGCCATGCACCCTTCAGTCAGCCCGCAGGCGGAGCGCTATCGTTGCCGCGCACGCTGGAAGAAATAGAAATGGAATGCATTTTGGAGGCACTGAAACGCCACGGTGGCAGCAAGACAGCCGCCGCCACTGAGCTGAACATCAGTGTGAAAACGATGTACAACAAACTGAACAAGTATCAGGAAAAGCAAGCGGGCTGATTGATCACTCTTCAGCCCGGCCCGGGTCGGTCAGTTTTTTGTGCAAGGTGTTGCGATTGATGCCCAAGCGTTGGGCAGCTTTGATTTGAACTTGATCACAATCGGCGAGCACCTGGTCGATCAGTTCCCTTTCCAACCCGCCCACCAGTTTCTCGTGCAAGGTGCCCTCGGGTAGGGTTTCAATTCCCAGCCGAACCATCTGGCGTGTGAGACTGGCGAGGTCGCCTTTGCCGCGGGCGCTGGCGGCGGGCTTGAAACGCTTCTCAACCCGGCCCGGTGGTGAGACTTTGGCTGGATCGAGGTCCCCTCCCCGGCAGAGAACCAAGGCGCGGGCCATGTAGTTTTCAAGCTCGCGAACATTGCCGGGCCAATCGTGTCGTAAGAGCACCTCTTCGGTGGCTTTGGTCCACCCGGGTACTGGCAACCGGTTGGCGAGTGAGTGTTTTTCGAGGAAAAACTTTGCCAGGGTGATGATGTCTTCCCGTCGCTCCCGTAGCGGAGGCAGGTAAATGGGCACCACATTGAGGCGGAAATAAAGGTCATCCCGAAAACGGCCAGCCTCGACCTCGTCTTCCAGCAATTGGTTGGTAGCGGCCACCACACGGGTATCGACCCTGATGGTTCGGCTTTCGCCCACACGCTCGAATTCGTTTTCTTGCAGGACCCGTAGCAGTTTCACCTGCAACTTGGCGGACATGCTGGAAATTTCGTCGAGAAAAATTGTGCCGCCGTGTGCGGCCTCAAAGCGACCGGTTTTGTTTTCGATAGCACCGGTGAAGGCGCCTTTGACATGGCCAAAGAGTTCGCTTTCCAACAAGCTTTCGTTCAGCGCGCCGCAATTGACCCTGACATATGGTCCATCCGACCTGGGGGAGAGTTGATGGACCGAACGGGCAACCAGTTCCTTGCCTGTTCCCGTTTCCCCCACAACCAGAACAGTTACCTGCGTGGGTGCGACGCAACGGACCAGCCGGGAAACCTCAGCCATGGCGGCGCCAGTTCCTACCACACCAGGAAGTGGCGGTTCGGCGTCCCTGCTTGCGGTCATGGTGAGACTAATCCCCCTAAATTTGCACGGGATTCAAGAATCCCACTTTGAGTATGAAGGCTTTCCAGACGCTAGGCGGCTGGTCCCGGGTGGCCTTGAAATCTTTTCTACAGGATTGTTCGCAGGCGGCAGACCCCTGCCAGCGTTATTCCCATAAAAATAAGCTAACTTTCCAATCAATCAGGGTGAAAGAGGCAGTTTTTCAGTCGAGTGGTCAATCGTTTGGGCAATTTGCACAGAACCCAGCCGCGAATCTTCGGCCAAAACATGGCCCATTTCCCGCATGAGGCAGGTCTGCCAAGCGTCTGCTTCAGTCCAATCTGAGGTGGAATCATCTCCCGCGACCAAATTTTGTGTCATTTGCTGGAAGGCGTCGCGCATGCGGCGTAAGTCGCGAGAAACATTGGATTCATGCTTTTGCAGTAGTTCAGCGACCTGACGCTGCGACAGGCCATGGCGCCAAACCAATGCCAAAACCAGGGCTTCGCGATCAGTCAAACCTGCCAGCCACTTTTTGGCCCGGATGACAAAACGGCTGACCACTTCCTCGGGTAAATCGAGGTGTTGGGGCAGGGTGGCATCGAGAGGTATTGCACCGGTTTCACGAACTTTTTTGCGGGTATCGTCTACCAGTTGATTGTGAAAAACAGTCAAAATCCAAGGGATAAAGGGGCTGGTGCCATCGTACCTATGGAGCGGGCCTTTGGAGCTTGCGGTACCCCCGGCGAGAAGCAGGCCCCAGAAACCGGCCACTGCGCGGTGGCGGGCCTCCTCATCGTTACGGTGAACCAAACGCGCTTTTTCGGCCAAACTTTCGGTCAATAAACGCCCGTTAGCGGGAACGGTGCCTGCCATCAGGCGGGTCCATGCGCGTTCTCGAACCACCTTGTCGGCATCTTGCAGGCAAGCCATTGCCAGCCACCAGTCGCGTAGGCGAAGTTTTGCCATCCATTCGGTTAGTTGGTATTCGCCTGTTTGGCGTGATTTGCCCACAGCCAGTGAGCGACTCACATGTTTGCCGAATTCATCGGACGAAACAGGCAGATCTGGCCAAGTTAGGCGGCCCAGGTGGTAGAGGATTTCCAGAGAGGAATCAGAAGATTTTTGTCTAGTGAAGGGGTAATTGGCCATGGTCATTTGGCTGGTACAAACAGCCATATTTCCAAACGGGGGGCTGGGCCCAAAGGTTTTTTGCCAGCGGGTGGAGGCTGATCCCCCATTCCTAATGCGGTAACCCGGCGCCAACTGAGCCAGCCTGTTTTTTGTACCGAGAAGTTGGCTTTCAAGTGCTCTGCCACAGATTCTGCCTGGCGGTCGGTCAAGACCCGGGTGGGAATGCCCGATCCTTCACCTGGACTGCTGTAGCTGGCAATTACAATTTCGGAGCCGGTTTTTGTTTCCTTGGCGCACTCTTTACCTGCGGCATCGAGTTTTTTGAGGCCCAGTTCGGTGAGGAGAGCCGTGCCCGGCTCGAACAGTTCACTTTCGGGAAAAAACCACGACTTGGCTTTGCAGTCTGGGCGAATGAGGGCACGCTCGGGATCGCGCACCAAGCCACTGAAGCCGGGTACAGATTGCATAGCCTCGGCATCCCGGGTGATAGCGCGAAGGGCCTCTTGCCCTTGTTGGGTGAGGCGGACCATTTGCTCGTACAGGGTGGTATCTGTTGCTAGCTTGCCAAGGGAGCCTCGTCCGGAATTGACTCCATCCAAGGTTTTGCGGGCGGCGAGTGTTAATTCATCGAGGCTTTTTAGGCTTTCCTCAGCTTTTTTGCCCAGTTTTGGTCCCAGTTCAGCAAGCTGTTCGAGGCCTTTTTCCCAATCGGGGAGCGGGGCGCCTTGAAGGCGGGTTGGGATTTCGAGGTTTTCGCTAGCAATACCGGGATGGATTTCGACGGTTTGGCCGCCGACCAGCCCTTCAGAAACGATTCGGGGTCGGGCATCGGCCTTTAAGACCTCACGAAAACGATTTTCCAAGCGGGTAAGAACCACCACTTGGCCTTTTTCGAGCTCTATTTTGGTGACTTCGCCTGCTTGGACGCCCAAAACCCGGACGCGGGCCCCAACTTCTAAGCCGCGGACGGCGGGGAAAACAATTTCGAGGGGGAATCCAGCGGCGGTGAGGGCTTGGCCGCCTTTGAGGAAGAGAAATACCACTGCGGAGAGCCCTGCCAGCAAGGCAGCTGCTAATGCCAGATTCTGATATTTGCCTTGTTTTCGAAGCATTCGATACCCCAGCCAGACAAAATCAACCACATTATAGCCATTATTCACAGGGCATTGACGGTGGGCTATTGCAATTCGGTTGGAGAAATTAGGGATTGGACGGAAAATACAACTTTTCCCAAGCCTTGACTTTGTCTGCCTTTGCGCCCGGTGGGCGAGTTAGTTTAGGATATACCAACGCCGCTAGTGCGGCGGGCGTTTGAGTGATAGTGCGCCTTTTTGTTGGCCGTTTGGTTGAAAAATTCTCGCGGCCCGTTTTTGCGGAGACACGCCATGGCCAGCTTCCGTCAGGAATGCCCCAGTTGTGGGGACCTGGTACTGCTTGATTCCAAATTGGCCGGCAAAAAGACCGACTGCCCCAAGTGCAAATTTCGATTCATCGTTTCGGACCCTAGGGCCAAAGACGAGGAAGAGGATATTGATGACGAGGAAGGCGACGACGAAGAGAACCAGCCGCGGAAAAAGAAAGCCAACAACACTCCGTTAATAGCAGGCATTGCAGTTGGAGCCGTAGCCCTTTTGGGCCTTATAGGTGGAGGCGCCTATTTTTTGATGTCTGGTGGCGAAACGGCCAAGCCGGCTACTACAGCATCCAATAGCCCCGCTCCAGGTGGAGCCGGTGCCGCTCCGGGTGGACCGGGCGGCATGATGCCCCCTGGTGCGCCAGGCGGGATGATGCCTCCAGGCAGTCCGGGTGGCATGATGCCGCCGGGAGCACCCGGAATGGAAGGTGGCGCGCCAGGCATTGCCGGTGCGGGTGGAGTGCCCGGTGCGGGTGAAGGTGGAGCTACCCCAGCCCCTGCGGTGAATGTGGCCGAGGTGGATGATGGCCCTGATGCATCCAATTTGCTTCCGGCTGATTCGCAGGCTGTTTTTCGTCTTCAGATGGATAAAGCGCGATCCACTTCCCTTGGAAGCTTGTTGCTTCAGGCACCTGGAACGCTTGATCCTGCCAGCATGGAAGCAACATGGGGATTTGGGCCTGACAACATCAAGCAAATTGCCGTTGGCATGAATCTTGATCGGCCGTGGAATCTTGCCGTGTTTCGCCTAGAGCAGCCTGGCAATGTCGAGGAAATTTCGAAGCGGCTGAATGCCCAGCCACAGGCGGTTGCCGGCGGTCTTGAAGGGCAGGGAGCTACGGTTTATCTGCTTCCCAAAGAAGTCGATGCAAGCACTAGCGTATTTGCCCGCATGGTGAACCTGATGCGAGTTGGCGGCAGGCCCACAGGGCCCCTTGGCCTTTACCAGGTGGACGACACCAATTTGGTAATTGGTGATCTGGATCGTCTGAAAACTTATGTGCAATCTGAAGTAGGCAAGCTGAAGCGTGTTGCGGAGGTTGGGGCACCGCCTGCATTGGTTGGCGCCCCTGGAGCCGCGGGCGGTGGTGCTGACGGGACCCCTCCGATGCCAGGTGCTCCTTCTTTGGGTGGCCCAGGCGCCCCCAGCCCGGGTGGTTTTGGCAAAATGGCCATGGGCGGTGGCCCGCCGCCTATGGGCGGAAGCCCAGGCGGAGCGCCTACTTATCCCGGGATGGCTGGTCAACCGGGTATGCCTGGCATGGCAGGTGGTGCGGGTCCAGGTGCTGGTGGTGCGGGCGCGGGAGCAACAAGTGTGGCCCCACCCAACAAATTCTTGAACCTAGCCAAAGGAATGCAAGATTCGCTGCATGCCTTGGATAAGGAAAATCCGGGCGCTTTGGTGACCTTTTATGTGGATGGCCTCTTCTTAATGAATCCCAACCTCGCGCCGTCCATCCAGGGCACCCTCAAGCCCATCCTGAGCACGGATGCCGCCATCCTAGGAATCAACATTTTCAGCAGTCGGCCGTTGGACCCCTTGAACCAAACTGATCCCAACACCTCTTCGGGTAAGGCCGCCCAGTCTTTCCGCGTGGCGGTCAGCCTGATCGACTTCAAGCCCGACGCCTTCAAGGCAGCGGTTTATTTGGGCATGGATAGTCAGCAATTCAAATCTTTCAGCGTCCAAGGATACCCTTGGCTGATTGCCGGCCTGAAGGTGGCACTTTCCCATATGGGTGGTGAAGGCGACAAGGCATTGAAGGTTGCCACTTCGATTGGGCAATCGCAATCGGGTGGAGGCTCAGCCTCTGGAGGGCTTGGCGGAGCCGGAGGAATGATGGGTGGCATGCCAGGTATGGGAGGCATGCCCGGCATGGGCGGTGGCCCTGGAGGCATGCCAGGTATGGGTGGTATGCCCGGCATGGGCGGTGGCCCTGGAGGCATGCCCGGGATGGGTGGAAAACCGGGCATGGGTGGTGGCCGCGGTGCGGGAGCCCCCGCTGGCGGAGCTGGTGAAGGCATAGAGGGTGGACTTCCCGGTGCTGGAGGAGCTGCTGGTGGAGCGGCTGGAGGTGCCGGTGGTGCAGCCCCTGCAGCGGGCCCAAGCGATGTGAATGGTGGGATTCATGGTGTGGTTCTTGCCTCGGCAACTATTACCACCATTGACCTGAAAGGTTTGACAGGCCCGATTTATGAAACCCTGATGGAAAGCCTGCGCTCGGCGGTGGCACAAGCGCGCAGCCAAGCTGAGTCTTATGTGCCGTATAACGGCATCCATGATTTGGCCAAGGCACTCAAAGATTATTCGACACAGGCCAAGGGTTTCCCCAAGGGAACGCTGGATGGGCCAGACCGTCCAGACTTGCGTTGCTCGTGGATGTTGCAAATGGTTCCCTTGCTCCCCGGCTCGAATCTTGGGCCGCAGGTGGAGCCCATTTTGGCGAAGCCTGCATCGTGGCGCGATTCGCAGAGCCTGTCCTTGGCAGCGCTTCATATTCCAGCCTATGTGAACACGGCTGATGCCACCGGTTCTTCAAGGGTTCAACTGACCAGTGTCGGTGAGACTTTGGGGGCAACCCACTTTGTTGGAATTGCCGGCATTGGCCTTGATAGCCCGATGTTGCCTAACAATGCGGGCAACCTGCCCAAGCTTGGGGTTTTTGGCTATGACAGGGCCACGGCTCTCAAAGAAATCACCGATGGGCCAGCAAACACCATTGCTGTGATCATGGTGCCATCGGGCAGCCAAGGGCCGTGGATTGCGGGTGGTGGCAGCACCGTACGCGGTGTGGCGGTCGATGGTAACCCGCTTGAGCAGTTTTTGCTCCCTTCTGTTTTCAATCCAAAAACCAAGAGCAAAGAGCGAGGCACCTACGCGATCATGGCCGATGGCAAGGTGAGGTTCATCCCGGCTAGCATGCCGGCTGCAACCTTCTTGGCACTGTGCACCATCGCTGGTGGTGAGAGTGTGGAAAGCTTGGATGCCATAGCACCCGCGGTTGGGCCGGCTGGGGAGTTGGTTTCGACAACTTCCACCCCCAAGCCATTGCCAACAACCACAACGCCGTCGGCTAGCGTGCCCGTCAAGCCAGCGGTTACCTCCACCGCTTCTCTAGTGAATCCTGGCCGGTACAAGGTTTCAATTGAGACTCGCAAGATGGGTGGAGCCCCAATTAAGGCGGAAGGTGAGTGGCTGGTTCAAAAGGTTGGTCCATTCGTTATCTTGCGCGATGTGGTGGGGGGGAAAGATCGCAAAACTCCCACAGACCTGTTGGTGAACACCACTTCAGGCAAGCTTGAGATCATCGAATCTTCAAGAATTCCAGGTGAGGATGTTGCCAAGCAGTCTTTGGTTCTGGAAGGCGCGGGGCTGAAATACACCGCTAACTTGAAGGTGATTGAGAGCGGCATTCCAATTCCAATAGATGTTGTCCAAATCCTGAGTATCAGCCGGATTGGTGATGCGCCTCCGGCCACCAAACCCGACAGGATTTTCCTTTCCAAGGATGTTTATTCTTGTGAGAAAATCGACAACCTCCCAACGCTGCCCGAGGGAGTGACTGCCGAGCAGGTTACCGCAGCGACCAAGCTGCAGGTGTTGGCCATTGAAAACGGATTGGCTCTAGTAGCGGTGCAGGTTGGCAACATTATTGAACCCATGGGCAAGCCGGTGGTTTACCATCTGCTGGCAGTAGGCAAGGGTGCCGAGGAGGCTGTTTTTCATCAATTCAAGGTTGCGACACTCCCGGCATTCACTGGCAAGCAAACCGAGCCTGGCAAGTTTGACCTGACCACCAACTTAGGCGTGTTATCACTTGCCAAGCCTGTTCCACCTCCAGCACCAGAAGGCGAGGAAAAACCGGAGGGCGAGGCCAAGGCTCCAGAGGGTATGCCTCCAGAAGCCAAATCGGCTGATGCACCCAAGCCTGCTGAGCCGAAACCTGCGGATCCTAAACCCGCAGACAAACCCAAAACCTGATGGAAGGTCGGGTTGACCGCCAAGCCGATTTCAGGCTTCACTAGGGTCCTTGGCAAAAGCCTGGGGCCCTTTTTTTGGGGTTGGGGCGAACGATTTTGGCCACCAAGCAGGCAGGATGCCACGCTTGGTGGTTAATCATGCCTGAACTGCTGACTGTGCAAAGGATTGCATCATGAGGCTAATAATTGCCCTTAGCCGGTTTTGGATTATTTTGTCGCTAGGCATTAGCTTTGCGGCGCCTTCGCAGGCGCAGGTTCCACCTGCTCTGCCGTCGCCCATGGTGGCACCGGTGCCAACTTCCTACTCGCCTCCGGCTCCAGTTTCGTCAGCGCCTAATTTGGCTTCCACGACGATAAGCGCGCTATCTGCATTGCCCGGAGAGGCCGGTGGCGGCGCGGCTCCGGCTTCCAAGCAATCCCCGGTTGACCCGCTGTTTCGCAAGGATACCCCGAGAAGGTTACTCGAGACCTTTTATTTTTGTCTGGAAGGGGTTGATTACAAACCTGAACTGATTCAGGAGGCGGCCAACTGCCTGGACAACAGGCTGTTTTCCGAAGGGGCAGCCACGCTGGACCTGACAGCGTTTCATCTGGGTGAAATACTCAACCATTTTGGAGTACCACTGGTTTCGGCTCCGGAATCGTCTCCCCAAGATGAGGTGGTGCTGATCAATCAGGATGATACTCGAATCGCTTTTAGGCGGGGGCCTGACAGCCAATGGCGATTCAGCCCTGAGACGGTACAAAAAGTCGCCGAGATGCGACGCAGCCTCAAGGCAAAGGCACGGGCTGAGGGTGCGGGCGAGAAGCAGTTTTTGGAGGCATTCCGCAGCCCTGAGGCCACCTTTAGAACTTTCCGCCAGGCAATGGCGCGCGGAGATTTTGCGGTGGCGGCAACCTGCTTGGACAGCACCGGGCACAGCCAGCAGATGTGGGATATTAGGGGCCCTCTTTTCGCACGGGATTTGGCCTTTGCTGTGCAAAGGTTGGGCTTCATTTATTGTGCCGAGCTTCCTGGCGAATCGAGCGGCAGTTCGCATTGTTGGCGGGTGATTCCTCCCGGGCAGGTAACACTTGATCGGATTTCCTTGCCTGATGGGAAACTAGCGTGGAAATTCAGCCGGGCCACATTGGAAGGTTTGCCAAAACTGGTGAACTATTTTCGATTGAACCAAACCGAACCTGATCCGCGTTGGAAACGGCTTGGGCTTGCCTTGGATTCGAGTGTGCTGAAGGAAATTGGGGCCAAGTCGGAAAAAGACGCTAAAAAATTAGGCAAGTCGGTTATGGTTCCGGTGACTGGTACGAGCGGGATTGATCCTGCCGCAGGCAGACAAACCCCGCGATCGGCAGTCATCACCTTCCTCAAACTGTGCGAGGAATTGAGGGTTAGGCCCGAGGTGCGCGAGAACCTCCATAATGCGATGGATTTGGTGCCCTTGGAGGACCAACTTGGCAGGAAAATGCCGGGAACCAAGGCGGCGCTGATGATCGAGGCCATCTTGCGGACGATGGAAATAGACACAAACATACTTTCCGATATACCCAATGATGAGCCGCAGACCATCAAAGGCTTTGACGATTTGTCTCTCACTCTTCGTCGCATGAAGGACGGTGCTTGGCGCTTTGACCAAGAAACACTGCTTCGCTTACGTGACATGTACAACAAGCTTCCTCAAGCGCAACGCAATGCCAGAGACCGGACACATGATTTTCAATCGGCTCGGGAGACCTATGGCACCTTCACCTGGTCGATGTTCAAAGGTGAAATGGACAACGCGGTGGATACCCTCGACCTGAGTGAACTGCCTGCGGCAGCCCGTGGTGCCCTTGGGCCTCGTCTGGCATGGAAACTGCGTTATGTGTTGGACCGGAACAAATACATTTTGCCTCAGGAGGTGCCCGGAACCACCGAGGGCCGCAGGTGGCTGGTTTTTCGCACCACCAAGGGCGACATGATTCAGGTGGGCAAACGGCATGTCGATCCCAACAAGGACAGGTGGCTGTTCACTCCCGAGACACTTCAGTCAATTGAGCACCTTTTTCCCCTGAGTATCGGCGAATCTCCCTTGCCCGATGTGACTGATTCTTTCTGGTTTCGCGAGGGGCCTGATTTCTTGGAGGCTCCCTCGGTTTGGTTACATTTGCGGGTGCCACCGGCACTTCGCAAATATCACTTGGGCCTTGCTGACTGGCAATGGCTGGGTTTGGGGCTTGGGCTAATGGTGAGTTGGCTGATTGGCCTGGTTGTTTCGGTGGGTGCCCGCTTGTTGATCCGTCCCTTTTTGCGAAGCGCCCGGATTGGCATGGCTGAAGAGCTCTTGGCCAAGCGGACCCGACCCATCCAAATGCTGGTTGCCTATGGCGTGATGCTACTGGCGGTAGATGTGCTTGATTTGCCCCTGTCATTCATGGGGAAGTTTTTACCCATCACCCTGACATGCTGGCTTCTTCTGGCATTTTGGGCGGGGCATAACCTAATTGACCTTGGGTTGGAGCTTTACAACAACAGGCCTGGCAAGGGAGATCGGGCCAGCATCCGTGATCTAATGGCTCCCACTCTGACTCTTGTTTTGAAGGCCATCCTGGTCTTCATATTTGGTTATTGGCTGATCAGTCTATTAGGCAACCCAGACCTGTTGACGCAAATTCTCGCAGGCATGGGTATCGTGGGTTTGGCGGTGTCCCTTGCTGCGCAGGATGCGATCAAACATTTCTTTGGAACCTTGCTGCTGATCAGCGAAGGGCCCTTCAAGATTGGGGATCGCATCGTTATTGACAAGTATAAAGGTGTTGTGGAGGCGGTGGGCTTTCGTTCAACCCGTATCCGTACCGACAAGGGTACCTTGCTGGTGCTGCCAAACAGTGTGCTGGCGGGCGGGTCGGTCGAAAATCTGGGCCGTCGCAACCGCAATTTTGCCCGATTGACAATTCCTATTCTAGAGCTTCCGGACAATGTAACTCTGGAAATTATGAGGCAGAAAATACAATCGATTTGCCGCGATATGATGCCAGGCATGAAGAGTGTGGCGAAGGTGGACACCATTCAGGCCGAAGGTGGCAAACCACCGGCTTTGCGCGTGCGCACTTGGCTTCCTGGGTGGGGCGGGGTGCAAGCGGAAAACTCTCGGGAAACACTGCAGGACAGTGTGGCCTGCGTGGCGGTGGAGCATGGCCTTGTGCCGCTGGTAGATATTCCATCATGGCCGGCCGCAAGCCCTTCTGTGGCTAATGCCGCGTAAATACCGAGTGGATTAGGGGGCCAGACGGTCCCTGATCCATTTGCCATCGGTCAGGGTGAACCGGATCCGGTCATGCAGCCTGCTTGGCCGGCCTTGCCAAAATTCAAATTCAAGCGGTTCCAATCGGTAACCGCCCCAGTGTTGCGGTCTTGGAGGTCCTTCGGGAAAGCGTTGGCGCAAGTCATCGACCATGGCTTCCAGGTGTTCCCTGTTGGCGATGACTGAACTTTGCGGCGAGGCGACCGAGCCTATGCGGCTATTGACAGGCCTTTTGAGGTGGTATTCATCCGAATCTTCGCGTGAAACCTGGCGAACATTTCCCTCGATTCGAATTTGTCGTTCCACTTCGGGCCAGTAGAAAACCAGTGCGCCCTGTGGATTGGCATCGAGCTCAATCCCCTTCCGACTTTGATAATTGGTGAAAAATACAAGGCCACGGGTGTCGAAATTTCTCAGCAACACCACTCGAGCTGAAGGTTTGCCATTGGTTGTGGCGGTGGCAAGCGTCATTGCGTAGGGTTCGGGCAGGTCGCTTGCGAGTGCGTCCCTCAGCCAGTTTTCAAACAATTCCAGCGGGTTATCGCCGGCCTCCAATTCGTGTAGGCCGCGGGTTGCGTAATCTTTGCGGTGGCCTGTCAGGTCTATCACGGATTATTTACCGCCTGTTACGGGAGATTTGGCCGGGCTAACCAACGCGGTCAATTGGCTGCCGATGGTGGCAATGGCGGCATCATCGGGGCCAGACTGTGTGAATACATGGCGATGAACCACTTTTTTGTCCTTGGCCAACAGCACAGTCAGGCCGGCGTCGCTTCCCAAACGGTAAGAGGGTGGGCCTACGGTGTCTTCAAAGTAGCCAACTGCCATAGCCCTAAGTTTGTGGTTGCGGGCCCATTTGATGGCCTTGGCATCAATCCCGGCGGATTCTGCCTCGAGAAGGGTGACCCAACCACTAGGTTTGCCTTGTGGGTTAGCAAGCAGGATCTCGTCCAGTCTGGAGGCAAGCTTGCCGGTTTGTGCTGTGGTGTCGCGGGCAAACAGAATGGCCATCACCCGGTCTTCGGCCTCGCACACAAAGCAGTGCAGTTGGCCACGCTTTTCGCCTTGGCTGACGACAAAACTGTAGGGCCCGGGCCTTTCGCCCGGCGCAAGTCCGGAAGTGGTTTGGGCCTGGATAAGATCGAGGGTGAAAAAAAGGCAGGAAATCAACATAACGAAACCTCCTGAAATCATGTTGGCATTTTACCAGACAATTGGGTGTGGCTGATAAACTGCAATTGGAAAAGCTTTATTGGGGTGCCCAAACGATGGCGGAAGCAGGCGAGCGGGAATTCGCCACCGAGGTGGTGCGGAGGCTGGCGGCAGCGGGTCATGAGGCCCTTTTTGCCGGTGGGTGTGTGCGTGACGAGTTGTTGGGCTTGCAGCCAGATGATTACGATGTCGCTTCGTCGGCCACTCCTGATGAGGTTCGTAAACTGTTTCGCCGGTCGATTGCGGTGGGGGCCAGTTTTGGGGTGATCGAGGTTCTTGGCCCACCCGG
>CAIWHS010000165.1 GCA_903912515.1 uncultured Planctomycetaceae bacterium | reverse complement strand
TTCAAGCCCGCCGACCGCAAGGGCACCCCGGTGTACGATGTGCACGCCACGGTGCTTCATCAGTTGGGGATCGACCACACCGCGCTCACCGTCCGCCATAACGGTGCGGACCGCCGGCTCACCGATGTGCACGGCCACCTTCTGCAGGATCTGCTGGCCTGATCAGGATTTTTTCCCGTAGACCTGCTCGGGGTCGAAAACTTTTTCCTTCTCGTTCAGCGCCATCGGCTGGCCGGCCTGTTCACCCACGGGAATTGAGCGGTAAAAGCACGATTTGTAACCGACATGGCAGGAGCCTCCCAGGCCCCCCACTTCCACCCGCAACACCACCGCATCCTGGTCGCAATCGATGCGCAGTTCCACCACCTTCTGGGTCAGGCCGCTGGTCGCACCCTTGTGCCACAGTTCTTTGCGGCTGCGGCTCCAGTAAACTGCCTCGCCGAGCCGTATGGTCTCCTTCAGGGCTTGCTCGTTCATGAAGGCGACCATCAGCACATCGCCGGTCTTGTGATCCACCGTCACCGCCGGCATCAAGCCGTTCTCATCGAACTTGGGGGCCAGTTGAAACCCTTCTTCCAGCTCTTTTTTGCCTCCGCGCGGCGCGAATGTGATTTCCATCGATTCCCCGGTTTTCCTCGGTTAAAACCCTATTTAATCACGCCGGGTCGGCGAGCACCAACCCGGCAGACCGGTCAATGCCAGTAGCCACCAGATACTCGGTTCCACCCGCCTTCGCGTTGGTTTCGGGTGCTGATGCGAGAATACCACGGGCGGGCGTCCCTGGGGGGATACCCCGCTTCCAGCCGCTGTTGCCCCAGTGCCTTGCACCGTTCCCAGAAATATTTTGATATCCCAGCTTTAGCTCTGTCCAATCCCTCCTGGTCGGAAACAAGCCAGTCCACCAATACCGGCCAGGCCTCGTTGAACTCGCAGACAGATAAAGGCCTCGGCACCAGGTCGCCGGATGGATTTTTAGTGCTGTCGAAACCAAAAATGGCCAAAAACCTTTGCCCCCGGGCCAACGGTTTTCCATGGTTGAGACATTCTGCAGCCCGGCTTGGATCCACTGCTAGGAGCATCACCGCGTCCGTGGAGGAACTGTAGGCGGCCAATAATCCACGGTCGGAATCCAACACCAACACGGGTTCCACATGGAAATGCCACAAACGCATCGCCAGGGTTTCCAGGGCTTCCGCCTGCCCACCCGGATCCAGGGTTCCAAAAACCCGGTCAATCCAGCCGTCCGGAGCCATTCCCGAGCCCATCTGGCATGTGAACCGGAGGACGCTGGCGATCCATCTGCCAAAAGTCCCGGGAATGTGGAAAAGTTCGGGCTGAACCCGGCTCACTTTCTCCAAGTCCAGTTTCAGGCGGGCTGGAAAATCGAAATCGGTTTGCCGGGCGGGCACCATCAGAAGTGTGGGCCTGCCCGGGGGGAACGTGCGGATATCCAGCACCCATCCCTGCAGGAGTTCCACCTGATCTTGGGGAACCCTCACCTTCACCCTGCCGAAAGTGGAAACCTGATGGGTGTGAGGCGCAATTTCTGCATCATTACAATGGACAACGGTAGCGCAGGCGGCGTCCCCGGGTTTTGTGATGCGTAGGGCCGGCCCGAAATAAGGATCCATTTTTGCAATATACCAAAACAGTTTTCGTTTGCACCGCCCTGTGATGCGAACCGGAAATCCCGAGTCGCTTGCATCAATCAGGTCGGGAAGAAACGGCGGCAACAGCACGGGTTCGGACATGATCGGCTCACTTGGCGGGAAGGACTCTACCCTGCTGGATAAATTCATCCCGGCTCAAAACACCATCCCCGTTGGCGTCAAAACGCTTGAACCGTTCGCGTGCCTGGTCCGGATCGGGCTGGTTGGCGAGAAACTCATCACGCGTCAGCTTTCCGTCTTTGTTCAGATCACGCCGGGTGAAAAGCGTGGCTCGGTCGGTGCCCTGCTGTGGATTGCCTTTCACTTGGGGCTTGGCCTCGGGCTGGCGGGCCAGCAGGCCTCGCAACCGAACAACTGCTTCCGGTTGGTCCTTGGCCAGATTTTTCCGTTCGAGGGGATCGGCGGCGTAGTCGTAAAGTTCCACTTCAGCCGATTCGGCAGGGGCGCCGATGGTTTTCCATTCCACTAAACGGTGGTTGGCTGTGCGAACCGCCCGCCCAAGCCGGTTTCCCCGCGGGAAAACATGCGTGACATGGTCCCGTTGGCCCTGGAAGCTTTTGCCGGTGAGAAGCGGAGCAAATGAAATCCCGTCCAGTTTTTCTGGGCTTTTCAAACCCGCCAGTTCACACAGTGTTGGGTAAATATCCACGGTTTCCACCAGTGCCGCCGATGAACCGCCCACGGCTTGCCCGGGAGTTCTTACTAACAGCGGGATACGGGTGGCCTGCTCGTAGTTGGTGTGTTTGCTCCACATGCCATGATCGCCCAAATGCCACCCATGGTCGCCCCACAGGACGATGATCGTGTTGTCCTTCAATGGAGATGCGTCCAAGGCTTCTAGCACTTTGCCAACCTGGGCATCCATGTAACTCGTCGCGGCATGGTACCCGTGGATCAGCTTGCGTTGCAGGTCATCAAGTATATCCCCTTTGTTTGGAACATCCTTGTAGTTTCTCAGTTCACCGAAGGTTGTGGGAGCGTACGCGGGGGCTCCTTCTGGGGCCTTGCGGAAGGAGGGCAACTGAAATTGGTCGGCTTTGTAAAGGTCCCAATATTTTCGCGGGGCACAAAAAGGCAAATGTGGCTTCAGGAATCCCACTGCCAAAAAGACTGGCTGACCCGCATTTTTTCCAGCGGCTTCAATACGATTGATCGCCTCGGCAGCCACTTTCCCATCGGAGTAGGTTTCGTCTGGAACATCCGCATTTTCCAGGGCGGCCCCTCGAGGAAGGTTGGCGGGATTTTTGTTGTCAAACATCGCCTCCTCCCGCGACAGATCCCGCTTATTTTCGGGCAGGGCGTAATCTACCACCTTGCCGCGAAAATACGGGACACTCCAGGAGGTTTCATCATTGGTGTTGCCGTGGCCCACATGAAAAATCTTGCCCATCCCCTGCGAGGAATAGCCGTAATTCTTGAACAGTTGGGGCAATGTGACCGCGCCAGGGTTACCAACCCTAAAGTTGGTTCCAAGATCATAGATCCCTAGGGTCTGGGGCCGTAGCCCGGTGAGTAAAGCGTTGCGGGAGGGTGAGCAGACCGCCTGGTTGCAATAAGCGGCATCAAAACGAAAAGACCGGGAAGCCAGCCGATCGATATGCGGCGTTTTAACCACCTTATCGCCGTAACAGCCAAGGACCGGTTTAAGGTCATCCACGCAGAGAAGAAGAATATTGGGTTTGCTGAAAGGTATGTCCTTGCCAGTCACCAACAGCAGGCATCCAAAAACCAGTCCATGCATTGCGCAGCCCTCCTAGGAATATGTCCAAGGTAGCAAAGAGGGAACAAATTGTGACGCCAAATAGGCAATAAAAATGAAAGGTATAAAAACGGACGAGCCCCGCTTCTTTTGGAAGCGGGGCTCGTGAACCCGGCGATAACCTACTCTCGCCCTTGAGGGACTACCATTGGCCCTGAATGCTTGACGGCCGTGTTCGGAATGGGAACGGGTATTACCATTCAGGCAAAGTCACCGGGAAGTCTGGAGGTGTGTGCTGGCTTTGGGCCTTGCGAGGTATCTCTTGAATGATGCCTAAAATTGAGGCTCTGCGGAGGGCAGAGTCGATGCGTACAAACGTTAGGCTGTTAGTACCGGTAAGCTGAGACAATTACTTGCCTTACACGCCCGGCCTATCGACCTGGTGGTCTACCAGGAGCCTCTGTCTTACGACTGGAGATCTATTCTTGCAGAAGGTTTCACGCTTAGATGCTTTCAGCGTTTATCCTGGCCGCACTTAGCTACCCTGCCATGCCACTGGCGTGACAACAGGGACACCAGAGGTGCGTCCCTCCCAATCCTCTCGTACTAGGGAGAAAACTGCGCAAATCTCCTACGCCCACGACAGATAGGGACCGACCTGTCTCACGACGGTCTGAACCCAGCTCACGTACCGCTTTCATTGGCGAACAGCCAAACCCTTGGGAGCTTCTCCACCCCCAGGATGCGATGAGCCGACATCGAGGTGCCAAACCTCCCCGCCGCTATGAACGCTCAGGGGAGATAAGCCTGTTATCCCCGGAGTACCTTTTATCTGTTGAGCGACGGCCTTTCCATCCAGCACCGCCGGATCACTATGCCCTGCTTTCGCACCTGCTCGTGTGATGACACTCGCAGTCAAGCACCCTTCTACCATTGCGCTCTTTGCCCGATTGCCGACCGGGCTGAGGGTACCTTGGGGCTCCTCCGTTACTCTTTGGGAGGAGACCGCCCCAGTCAAACTGCCCACTTAGCACTGTCCGCCGCCCGGATTCACGGGTCGGGGTTAGAATTCAAGCACAACAAGGGTGGTGTTTCATTTGTCGGCTCCACCGGTGCCTAAACACCGGATTCATCGCCTCCCACCTACGCTACGCATGCTGGGCCTAAACCCAATACTAAGCTGCAGTAAAGGTTCACGGGGTCTTTCCGTCTAATCGCGGGTATGTTGCATCTTCACAACAACTACAGTTTCACCGAGTCGCTCGTGGAGACAGTGATCCGGTCGTTACGCCATTCATGCAGGTCGGAACTTACCCGACAAGGAACTTCGCTACCTTAGGACCGTTATAGTTACGGCCGCCGTTTACCGGGGCTTCGGTCAAGAGCTTCGGTTTGACCCTAACCCCCTTCCTTAACCTTCCGGCACCGGGCAGGTGTCAGGCCCCATACTTTGCCTTTCAGCTTCGCGGAGCCCTGTGT
>CAIWHS010000164.1 GCA_903912515.1 uncultured Planctomycetaceae bacterium | reverse complement strand
GGTAGTAATCGATTGTTTGAAAAGCGTTTCAGCTGCCGTTGCAAAATGGACTTAGGCGTGATGAAGTTGTTCCATGCCAAGCATGGATGCCGAGCTTACCCGTGAGTCGGTTCTTAACCAAATCTGCCCCGGATTCTCCGAGGCAGATGCCCGCGCCATTGTCGAGCTCGGGCCTGAGGCTTCCATCTTCGCGATCCTGACCTTGGCCAAGCGGGTCGCCGAGTTGAGTGGGCTGGTGGGCAAGGTGGATCCATCGGTCCCCTCGGGCCAGATGGCTACCTTCCTCAAGCCGAAGACCAAGGGTCGGCGCAAGAAGCCCGGCGCCCAACCTGGGCATGCGGGTTCGCGGCGGGAGACTCCCAAACCCGACAAGACCGTGACGCACAGCCTCGAGCGGTGCCCCGAATGCTCCGGGAGCGTTTCGAGATGCAATTCCAGCCGGTGTCGGATCATTGAGGACATTCAGGCGGATTCCAAGCCTTCGGTCACCGAGCATGTGATCCCCCGGTACTGGTGCGCCCAGTGCCGCAAGAAGGTGGAACCGGTGGTGGAGGACGCGTTGCCTGACAGTCAGATCGGGCATCGGGCCATCTGCCTGGCGGGGATGATGCATTACCTGCAGGGCACGACACTGGGGCAGATTCTGGATGTCTACAACTACCACCTGCATTTCCCTGTGACGGAAGGCGGGTTGATGCAGGCATGGCACCGGGCGGGTGAGATCTTGCGGCCCTGGTACGACGGCATTCTGGAGGAGATCCAAGGTCAGGCTGTGTTGAACGCCGATGAGACGGGTTGGCGGGTACAGGGGAAGACCTTCTGGCTGTGGTGCCTGGCCTCCAAGGATGCCGTGTACTACCTGATCGATCCCAAGCGGGGCAGTGGTGTTCTGAAGAAGCTGTTCCGCGCCTGCTTCAACGGGGTTTTGGTGACAGACTTCTGGGGTGCCTACAACTCGGTCCTCTGTCTTGCCAAACAGAAATGCCTGCCGCACTTGCTCCGTGACCTGAGCCGGACCCGGCATTACCACAATCCCGGCGGGGATTGGCCGGAGTTTCACCGGCGGCTTCGTCGCCTGATCCGGGACGGCATGCGGTTGAAGAAAGACAAGCAGGATCTGGGACGGGAAGTCTACGAACGGCGAAAAGGCAGAATCCGGAAACGTCTGGACGAGCTTATCGACCAAGGGTGGAAGGAAAAACATGCCCGGCGGCTGCAGAAGAGACTGCGGCGCCACCGGGAAGAACTTCTCACCTTCCTGGACCACGAGGAGGTTCCGCCGGACAACAATGCCGGGGAGCGGGGGATCCGCCCTGCGGTCCTGATCCGGAAGAACAGCTACGCCAATGGCAGCGAAAAGGGAGCCCAAACCCAGGCCATCTTCATGACCATCCTCCGCACCCTCAAAATGCGTGGGCACAACCCGGTGCAGGTTCTGGTGGATGCTTTGAAGTCTTACGTACGATCAGGGCAACTGCCATCTTTGCCAGCAAAAATCACGGCAGTCGGCTGAAGGGTTACGATAAAATTAATATCGCATCAGCTTTTTATACATATGATCATTAAAGATCTCTTAAATTGTAGTTATAAAGGAAGTGAAGGCTAATGATGGCGGCAAATAAAGACTGGCCATTTTTCGATGCGCACAATATGGCGGTTTTTGCGAGCAAAAAAATCGTATTTGAGGGCGAGTGGATTTATTTCGTTACGCATGATCAAGAGGATGGGGCTTGGCAATTCCATCCTTACGATGGATTAACCCCGGAACACGAAGTTGCGGTCGTGAGTTTGGAAGAAATGGTTCGACTCGATGAATCATTGAAAATGTTGTCAGACCTGCCCTGTGGATGGCAAGCTTGGCGAAATTCACCAAATTCCTTGTGGGAGCGTTCACCACAAGGTTGAGCGCAAGACAAAAGTTAGCTTCCCAGGGTTGATGAATGGCGGATTTACCTCGCCTGGCTATGGGTGACCAAGGCGAGGCTGGAGGTTGGGCTGGTTAAAATATTTTGTTGGTATCCCTGTCCATTATCTCGCAATCCGCAATCCGCCGCCCTTCACCGTGGAGGCGACCTCGTCGGCTGTCACCCAGGCGAAGTCGCCCGGGATGGTGTGCTTGATGGCGCTCATGGCGACGCCCCAGTCGAGGCCCTTTTGGTCATCGTTGTCGAGAAGGCCGTGGATGAGGCCGGCAGCAAAGGAGTCGCCGGCGCCCAGGCGGTCGACTATCTCCACCTTGTAGCTGCGGGTGCGAAGGACACCGCTAGGCTGCCAGAGTATGGCCGTCCAGTCGTTCAACCAGACGAGGGGGTTTTCGCGCAGGGTGATAGCAATCTTTTTCACGCCGAATTTGTCACACACCTTGGCAGCAGCTTCCTCATAAGTAGAGCCCTTGATACCAAATACTTTCTCAATATCTTCCTCGGTAGTAACAAGCAAATCGCAGTATTCCATGAGCTTTCCCAAACAGGCACCAGCTTCGGCACCCGTCCACAGCTTGGCCCTGTAGTTGAGATCCATACTCACCTTCAGGCCATGCTTTTTGGCGGCCTGGCAAGATTCCAGTGTGGCGGCGGCGGCACTAGCTGAAAGGGCGGGCAGAATTCCGGTCAGATGGAACCACTTGGAACCTGCAAAAGCATTGTCCCAATTGATCATGCCGGGCTGGATCGCAGCGATGGCAGAATTTTTGCGGTCGTAGAGCACGCCACTGGCGCGGGGTGCAGATCCAAATTCAAGGAAATAGAGGCCGACACGGTCTTCGGGTGTGAAGAGGACATGCGAGGTGTCGACCCCACCTTCGCGGGCGTGGTTTGCAATGAGACGGCCCAACGGGTTGTCGGTGAGACGACTGGCCCAAGAAGTTTTACGGCCCAGACGGGCCAGCCCCACGGCAGTATTGAGCTCGGCTCCACCCACTTTCAGGTCGAGACTGCGGGCCTGCTCCAGTCTGTGAAATTGGGGGGGAGCAAGGCGAACCATGGCTTCGCCAAAAGTGATGCAATCAAATCCCATGGCTGTCTCTCCGTCTTGGGTGGGTTAGAACTGTTAAAAGCTGGCCTTCTTGATGATTTAGGGATGCGGGCAGCTCAATGCCAGACTTTTATCGAATTACTTACTCGCTGGAATCGTTATAACCGCTACAAAATGTAATAGGGCGCCCAGCGGCCAAAATGGAGGGTGGTTTGTTATGTCCAGCGGCAAGAAAACCAATCTGGCACTGAAACTGGGCAAATCCAAGCCCGAAGAGTTCGATGCACTAGTGAGGCTTGCCACCGACACCGGAATGTTCAAAAAGTTGGAAGTGAAGGTC
>CAIWHS010000163.1 GCA_903912515.1 uncultured Planctomycetaceae bacterium | reverse complement strand
CTAAAAATGTTTTCGTCTGAGCCAAGGCTAAAAGCAAGCGCTAATTTCATGAAAAAATCATTTTTCGAGAAATTTAATGAGAATTGGTACGGGCGGTAAAACAAAGTAGATGCATTTTGAAGTTTTATTTCAACAAGAAGTAGATCGATTAAATTAGCGCAGCCCGTATTGTTTGGCCAAGCTTTGGGCCTTTGGATTGGCAGGGTCGAGGATTAGGGCGCTTTCGAGCCAGCGGCCTCCTTCTTGGGTCAAACCATTTTGCAGCATCAGTTCAGCGATCTCCAGGCGAGGGGCTGGGGCCTTGGGATTTTCGCGGATTTTCTGCGCGGCATCGCGGGTTGCCTTGAGTGCATTCTCCACTTGGTTTTGGCGGGTGCGGACCTTTTCTGCCTCTTGTTTTTTGCCTTGTTTTTCAAGGGCCTGGGCCAGGCTAAAAAGGGCTTCGCGGTCGGCAGGGCTGACCCTGAGGGCCCTGGCAAATGCCTCTTCGGCCTCGACCGGATGGTTGGTGTTCAGTTCAAGACGGCCGAGCTCAAGCCAGCCCTCGCCACTGACCGGCTGGCGCCTGACCGCTTCTCGCAAGTTGGCGCGGGCCTCGTCTTCGCGGCCAAGGTCCTGCAGGCATTTGCCTTCAATGAGGGGGATGTCTTCACGGTCCGGTTCGAGGGTCTTGAGGCGCTCTAAAAGGACGATGGCCTCAGCTGGTTGGCGGCGCTTTTGAAGCTGGCGAGCCATCCAGGCCAAGGCCTCGGTGTCGGTGGGGGCCGTGTCTAGGGCTTTTTGGAAAGCAGCTTCGGCTGGGGGGCGATTTTGCAATTTTTCCTCCACCCGGCCCAACCAGACCCATGCCCGGGGGTTTTGGGGTTCCAACTCAGTCCACAGAGTGGCGCAATATTGGGCCCGGTCGAGATCAAATTGACGAAAAAGGGCGGGAGCCAAGGCTTCGAGAACCCTTGGGCGTTCGGGGTAATCGCCTTGGACGCTGTCGATCAGATTCTCCATTTGCTGGCCGGAGATGCCTGACTGGAGGTCGAGCAGGGACAGTTCAAGGTTCACGGCCTCGGCCGGCCAACCGTTTTTGCGGGCGTTGGTCAGGCAGGCTTTGGCCATGGTGGTTTGTTTGTTACGACGCGCCGCTTGGCCCCCGAGGAATGCAATCTCGCCAGATTCGGTTCGGGAAGGCTCAAGGGGGTTTAGGTAGGCCCAAGCCGCGGCGGGTTGGTTGGTTGCCAAAAGTGAGCGGGCTTTATCGAGACGCCACATGTTCAGCAGCGCTGATGTGGTCCACCAGCCCATGGTTGCGATGGTTACGAGGGCTGCCAATCCTACCCATTTGCGGGCCACGGGGTTTAGTGTGCCCAACTTGGTGCTTGCCGGTGATTGGGTGGTTTGAGGCTGTGGTTGGTTTGGATTTGCCATCGATCAGTACCCGAAGCGTCGTGTGGATTGGGCAATGAAGAGGCCCAAAAATCCATGATTTGACACCCAAGGCATGGTATCGTGTCCAATTGTTGCGTGGGCAGGTGAGATGATATTTCAAACTTTTTGCGGGGAGAGAAAGATGGCTGGAAAAACGACTTGGAACTGTTTGCTTTTGGCAGGGGCTGCCGGCTTTTTCGGCCTGATACTGGGGGTTGCTGGTTGCTCGAGCGAACCGGCCAAGGTGAAAGTGACTTTCAGGGTTTTGAGTGAAAAAGGCGAACCGATGGAGGAGGTGCAGGTCACTTTCTTGTCGAAAGACAACAAAAACGCAGAGATGAGCCAAAGCGAGGGGAGCGGCTTGGGCAAGGTGATGCTTTTCCCGAACACCTATGGGGTTGGGGTGAACAAGTATGAAGGGGGCCGTTCCGCACAGTCGCTGCGGCCGGGAACCAAGGAATATGATGATGCCAAGGCTTCCGGCCTGGGTAACATTCCGCCGTCCAATATTTTGCCTGCCAATTTGGAAGATCCTTTAAAATCAGGGTTAGAGTTGGTGGTTAAGCCGGGTATGGACAAGACTGTTGATTTCGTTCTGAAGGGGGTTGCCGAGTACAAAAACCCGACACCCAAAAAGGGAATGGACATTTCAAAGGGTGGTAAAGGCGCCACCAAGTGGGAATCAAAGGGCGAAAAAGGCGACCCTAAGGAAGAAAGCAAGGGGAAGTAGGCCAGACTGAAGACTCTGAAAAGGCGGGGGAATGAACCAGACGCAGACCGAAGCGGTGAATCAGCCGAGCGAACCAGCCAATACAGGGGTTCTAAATAGGATCGCCTTCGTTGGTGGCCTTGTTTTGGTGGTTGGCGCGGGTGGTTGGTATTTTATGGCACCTGTCGCTGTAGAATCCCTTCGCAGGGAAGCCGAGGAGAAGTTGGCGGCGGGGGGTGATGTGGCCCCATTTGCAAGCAGCCTGCGGGGCCGGGGTTTGGTGGGTGAGGCCAAGCTGCTGCAGGCACGGGCTGCCCTTCGTCAGGGAGATACCCAACTGGCCCTGCAGTTGGCCGAATCGATTGCATTTTCTGACCCTGCGCATACCAGTGCGACCTGCCTAATTGGTGAGTCCCTGCTGCTGATGGGCCAGCCGCTATTTGCTGGTGAGCGGTTCCAAGAAGTTTTAAAAACCGAGCCAGATAACGAGCGGGCTTTACTGGGTTTGGCGGCCGTTTGGTATGACCTTGGGGCGCTGGTCCGGGCCCTTGAGCCGGCCGAGAAGGCGGCCACTCTTAACCCCAAAGATGGCAAAGCGCTGCACCTGCTGGGGAGCGTGCACTTACAGTTGGGTGAGAGGGCAATCGGCCGGGAAAAATTGGAGCAGGCGGTCGAGAGGGCTTTGTCACCACGGCAGGCGCGGGAAGTGATTGGTCAATTACTAGAGTTGGATTTGGCTGATGGGCGTGTGGCAGAAGCGGAAGGTTTGGCCAAGCGACTGGAGGCCTTTCAGCCTGGCACCACACGCGAGAAAGGTTTGCAAGCGTGGCTGATGGAGGCACGGACGGAAAACGAAGCTGAAAAAAGCCAAGCCTTGGACCTGCTGGTGGCATTGGGGCGTGAGAATCCGCAGGATGCCACATTGGCGCGTTGGCAGGGTGAAATGGCGATGCGATTGGGCCGGGCGATAGATGCAGTTGGGCCGCTGGAATTGACGGCAAGGCTTGAGCCACAATCACAAGAAGCCAGACACCTGCTTGCCCGTGCGCTGGATCGGTCGGGCCAGACTGAAAAGGCCAAGGGGGTGAGAGCTGATTTGGCAGTGCTGGAAGGGCGATTGAAGCTTTTAACCGAATTGAATTCCAAGGTGGATGCCAATCCACTGGATGCGGCTCCCCGTTTGGAAATGGCCAAGGTATGCGAGGCGTTGGGT
>CAIWHS010000162.1 GCA_903912515.1 uncultured Planctomycetaceae bacterium | reverse complement strand
GGGCTGCGAGCTGGCGATAGAGTTCCTGCGCTACCCTGGCCCGCATCAACCCTGCCTCATGGTGCAGCCACAATCATGGACCTCCTGAGCGACGGCCTGCACCACGCCTTTATATTCGCCGGCCCCAATGCTAAAACGGCAACTGTCGAGCGTGCAGCCCAAGTTGCCAAAGCCATTAAGGTTCGCGGTCCGGGTATTGGTCTGGTGGCTTGCCATTTGCTTATCGACCCGGCTTCTGGAGAAATTCCCCAAGGAATTACCGAAGGCCTCCATGTGGTTCACGACACCGATAATCTTCTCGCACATGACTTTGGCTACCAATCAGATGGTATCTGCATCATTCGGCCCGATGGTCACTTGGGATTCCATAGCCAGCCAGCCGAATTCAATACTGTTCAGGAGTGGCTGGCTACAATTTTTACCCGCTAACCCCTATTCAAGGTTTTGTTAACGCTATGCCCAAATCCCAAAATAAAATCCTCTGCATAGATTTCTCAAACAGACAAGGGGAAGGGGCGCTAGCTCTGGGGCCTTACCAGCTTCGGCCGCTTATCCTGCGCGAAGAGCAAGGTGCCACCACTGCCTGGCGCGTCCAAATTGAGCCCGGAGCAGTAACACCCGCTAGTTACCACGCCCGCTCCGAAGAGCTCTACCTTGTTACTGCTGGAGGAGGTAAAGTCTGGCTCAATGGCGAAGAATTCCAGTTGAAAATCGGCACATTTCTCCGGCTCCCACCCGGCACCACCCATGCGTTTACCGCCGGACCAGACGGGTTGGAAATGCTCGATATCCACACCCCCGGTTGCTGGCCCGACCACGACACTTTTTTTATGCCAAAAACTACCTAAACCCAGATCCCCGGCCCTACTTGGCTGGCATCTTGTGCCCACAGCCCCAAGAGGTACGATAATGTCTGGTTCAAGCGACTTCATCAATCAGCAAACCCGGGGGCGATAAACTGATGGACTCAGGCTGGCGCGATGAAAGTGGCAACAAGTCTGGCGATTTTGATTATTCAAGCGGCGTACCCACCCGCCGATTCACGACACCCGATCCCCTGGAAACGCCCGAAGCTGACAATAATCCGCTTGGCAACTTGGCCCCGGATGCTGCTAACACAGCCGTTCGACTAGCCATTCCTGGCGCTTTTCTCGTCTTTTCAGGCATAGTTAACCTGCTGGTCTCGGCACTTTTCCTATACGCAGGAATCGTTTTAGCCAACTCCCAGCCCGACGAATTATTGAGCCGAATGCGCCAAGAAAGCCCTCAACAGGCCGAAATGATCGAAGGCCAATTAGCCCAAGCCAATATGCCCTGGGATCGGGCTGTTTCCATTTACCAAGCCGGTTTTTTGGTGGCCGGCATTTTAGGAATAGCCACCGGCTTGCTGGGAATTTGGGGCGGATTCGCAATGACTTGCCGCCAAAATCACGGGTTGGCCCTGGCAGGTGCCTTGGCAACAGCCATCCCTTGTATCACCCCCATGGGATGCCTCATTCTAGGCCCCATTTTCGGTTTCTGGGCACTCATTGTCCTCATGCGGGAGGATTCATGGCGGGCTTTTGGTCGCTAATTCTGGCAAGTACTGCCCTTGCATGCTCTTTCCAAAACCCAAAACAGCTTCGCTGGGGTTGTGATGAGGAGGGGGGAGCTCCTTATTGTTTTCTAGACCAAAACCTCCAACGGGTTGGCTTCGAAGTCGATATTGTTCGCGAACTCGAAAAAAAAATAGGCACCACCATCCGTTTCACCCAATACGGGTTTGAAAGCCTTATCCCTGGACTGCTCAAACGCGATTTTGAATTCGCCATGAATGGCCTGGAAGTACTGCCCGAGCGCCGAAAATCGGTTTATTTTTGCCGCCCCTATTTCCTTTACAGGCAACAACTCACCGTCCGAAAAGGTGAAACCCGATTTGAAAACTATGAAAGCCTCATAGCCACCAGGCTCATGAAAGTCGGCACCATGGACGGTACCGCCGCGGAGGCAATACTCATTCGCGATGGAGTCAATCATGGAAGTTACTCCACCCCAACCGAAGCATTTCGCGACCTTGAACTAAGCCGAATCGACGCTGTGCTGATCGATCTCCCCATGGCCCAGCGCTATGCCGGTGAAAACCCGGCTTTGGCCCCCGCCGGAAAACCCTTCGCACCAGGCCGTTATGCGATTGCGGTTCATCCTGAAAACGAAACGCTTGCCAAAGCAATTGATCAAGCAATTAGCGACATGATCAACGATGGTTCCCTGCAAAAAATCCTCACTCAATGGAAACTATGGGATGAATTCAATGCTATGCATTTAGCCTCTGCCACCAGTGCCAGCGATTGGCAATTTGAAACAGCGGAAGAAGATGCCCCATGGACGGTTTCCCGTTACCTTCCTCTCCTCCTTGATGGAACCCGTGTCACCCTTGTCCTCACACTTTCCAGCTTCGCCTTAGCCCTTTGCCTAGGCCTTGGAATTGCCACCGCCCGGTTATACGGACCCAAACCTGTCCAAATTTTGGCCGTGGCCTATGTGGAATTCTTCAGGGGAGTTCCTTTGTTGCTATTGCTGTTCTTCCTCTACTTTGGCTTGCCCTCCGTTTTAGCCAGCATCGGCCTGGCCGGACTTGGGGAATGGATCACTCCCTTTGGTGCCGCCTGGCTGGGCTTGGGCCTCACCTACGCCGCTTACGAAGCAGAAATCCAACGCAGTGCTATCCAGTCGATCCCTCAAGGCCAATGGGAGGCTGCTGCCGCTCTTGGCATGACTAGGGGGCTCACTTTTCGACGCATCATTCTCCCCCAAGCGGTACGAATTGCCCTTCCACCCACCACCAGCGATCTGGTCGCCCTCTTCAAAGACACCTCAGTTGCCAGCGCTATCACTCTTCTTGAGCTGAATAAGCAGTACCAAATTTTGGCAAAATCCAGCCTCAAATTCGTGGAAATTGGCATCATCACCGCAATCCTCTACTTGGTGCTCTCGTTGCCTTTGGGATTGGCCTCGCGCGCCTTAGAGCGGCGTTTGGGAGCAGGTCATGGCAAATAAATCAGCCGAAATCCCTGGTTTGGCCATCCACATCACCTCACTCAAAAAGCGCCATGGCGACCGGGAAATCCTTCGCGGCGTTGACCTTCGAATTCATCCCGGACAAACCGTCGCACTTATCGGCCCTTCCGGAGGCGGAAAAACCACTCTTCTACGCTGTTTGAACGGTTTGGAGGTATTTGATCATGGCTCTGTTCGGGTTGGCGACTGCACCCTTAATGCGCTGTCAGGCCAGTCAATTGAAATTGCCCGCATCCGGCGCTCTCTTGGAATGATTTTCCAAGACTTCCAATTGTTCCCGCACCTAACCGTGCTCGAAAATGTTGCCGCCGCTCCCATTTGGGTCCTCGGAGAAAACGCAAAAGAAGCCCGCGACAGATCCATACATCTGCTTGATCGAGTGAAACTGTCCGAATTCTCCAACCGCAAACCAATGCAATTGTCCGGAGGCCAAAAACAACGGGTTGCCATAGCCAGAGCTCTAGCCCTAAAGCCACTTGGCCTCCTTTGCGATGAAATCACCAGTGCACTGGATCCAGAAACAAAACACGAAGTCTTGGCAGTTCTGGAAGACCTTAAACGCGATGGCCTCACCGTTATCATGGTTACCCATGAGATCGGCTTCGCCAAACGAGCAGCCGACCGGGTTGTTCTTTTGGCAGAAGGGAATATTGCCGAAGAAGGCACAGCGGCAGAGGTGATCGACAGCCCCAAAACTGAACGCGCATGCAAATTCTTGGCTCGGGTTCTCGGTTGACACAAACCCTATCCCAATGCGAACTTCAGTTGAATGGATCTAAAGCCTTAACCGTCCAAAAGGCCAAATAATCAAAGGATCACAATGACTGTCACAAAAACCAAACTCCCACTCCGTGGCGTCATCTTGGCTGGAGGTAAAGGCACACGCTTAGGCGACCTGACCAAAGTTACTAATAAGCATCTCCTGCCTGTGGGGCCCTACCCCATGGTCTACCACCCCCTGAAAAAGATGGTAGGGGCTGGTATCCGCGACATCCTCCTAGTCAGCGGCACCGAGCATATGGGTGATTTCGTGGAACTATTCGGTTCTGGAAAAGATTACGACTGCCGCCTCACCTACCGCGTTCAAGATGAAGCCGGTGGCATCGCTCAAGCTCTGGGTTTGGCGGAACTTTTTTGCCAAAACGCCCGCAGTCTGGTCATTTTAGGCGACAATATTTTTGAAGATTCATTGGCTGGTTTCGTCGAACAAGCTTCAATCTATCCAAACGATGCCCAGGTGATGTTGAAAGAAGTGACCGACCCGCAGCGATACGGTGTAGCTGAATTGAAAAATGGTGTTGTTGCCAACATCGAAGAAAAACCAGCCAATCCAAAAAGCAACCTCGCTGTTGCAGGTATTTACCTCTACCCATCAGATGTCTTCGAGGTGGTCCGAACCCTCAAGCCATCAGGTCGGGGAGAACTTGAAATCACCGATGTGAACAATCATTATTTGCATCAGGGTCGCCTGCGCAGTCATACGCTCCAAGGCTTCTGGACAGATGCCGGCACCCT
>CAIWHS010000161.1 GCA_903912515.1 uncultured Planctomycetaceae bacterium | reverse complement strand
GCTTGAAAAGTGGTAGGGCCGGAAAGGAAATACAAAGCAAAATGAACCTTCACGCATCACGCAAGCTTGCCGCAGAGGCATTTGGGGCGTTTGCCTTGGTTTTTGTGGGAACCGGGGCGATTGTGGTGAACAACTGGTCGGGTGGCCAGTTGAGCCATGTTGGAATCTGTCTGACTTTTGGCCTGATAGTGACGGCGCTGATTTACAGTTTGGGGGATGTGTCGGGAGCCCATCTGAACCCAGCAGTGACCTTGGGATTTTGGGCGAGCGGGCGTTTTGCGACGGGCAGCGTGGTGGCTTACATTTTGAGCCAGTGCCTTGGGGCTGTGTTGGCCAGCCTGGTTTTGCGGTTGATGTTTCCCGAGGATTTGAGTTTGGGAGCGACGCGGCCTTCTGGGCCGGTGATGCAGTCGTTTTGCATGGAGTTCATTCTGACGCTTTTGCTGATGATGGTGATTTTGGGTGTGTCGACTGGGGCCAAAGAGAAGGGGATTATGGCGGGAGTGGCTGTGGGCGGGGTGATTACCCTAGAGGCGCTGTTTGGCGGGCCTGTGAGTGGTGCGTCGATGAACCCGGCGCGTTCGCTTGCGCCTGCGCTAGTTTCTTTGGACCTAAAAAACCTGTGGATTTATTTGGTTGCGCCTGTGTTGGGAGCTGTGGCGGCGGTGCCACTCGCGCATTTTATTTTTGAGCAACCAGCAACTGAGAAATCGATTTAGGATTGGGGACCTGGATGAAAACCTTGTTGTTTGTTTGCGTGGAAAATTCGAACCGAAGCCAGATGGCCCAGGCTTTTGCCACCCTGCATGGTGGTGGGAAGGTTGAGGCGTTTAGCGCGGGGTCGCGGCCTTCGGGGAAGATCAATCCCAAGGCGATTGAGGCGATGGGGGAGCTGGGTTATGACTTGTCGAGCCATGACTCGAAGGGATTAGCCGAGTTCAACGGCAAGGAAGTCGATTTTGCGATCACGATGGGTTGTGGTGATGAGTGCCCGCTGGTGCAGGCCAGGCACCGGATGGATTGGCAGATACCGGACCCGCGGGAGATGAACCCGGAACAGTTCAGGGGCATCAGGGATTTGATTGAGAGCAAGGTAAAGGAGCTTTTGGCCACCCTTTGATGGTTATTGGTTTGGGGAGACACATCAGGTGCTTGATTTGGCTGCACGGAGGGTGATTGATCCGTTGCTTTCGCGGGCTGGCGGGGTGCTGGCTGGTGTGGGTGTTTCGGCCAGCGGTGTGACGGTGTTCGGGTTTTTGTTGGGTGGGGCGGGATGTGTGGCGATTGGTCTGGGCCATTACCTGTGGGGATTGGGTTTCGTTTTGGCCAACCGTTTATGCGATGGGCTGGATGGAGCGGTTGCCCGTCGTGTGGGGGCCACCGATAGCGGGGGTTATCTGGACAGCGTTCTGGACACGGTGTTTTATTCGGGAGTGCCTTTGGCCTTTGCGTTTGCCCGTCATGAAAATGCGCTGCCGGCGGTGTTTTTGGTGTTTTCGTTTGCGGGGACAGGGGGTTCGTTTCTGGCGCGGGCAGCGCTGGAGGCGAAGCGGGATGCTGGCGCGCACTTGGCGCAGGGGAAATCGTTTTTCTACGATCGGGGCCTGATGGAGGGGACGGAGACGATTGTTTTCTTTTGCCTGTTTTGTTTGTGGCCCGATTATTTTCCACTTTTAGCGTGGATTTTTGGCGGTTTGTGCCTGGTGACAACGCTGATTCGGCTAGTGACGGGCCTGCGTGAGTTTGGGCGGTCATGATGAGCAAACCCAACCGGCGATTTTTTCTTCTTTCGGCAACGGGTGCTGCGGTTGGTGGTTGCTCGTCGGCCACCGAGGCTTTGCGGGTTTTTGTTTATTCTGGCGGGCATGAGGCGACGATGCGCGAGGTTTTCGCGCCGCGCTTTGAGGCGCTGACGGGCAAGAAGGTGGAGCTGACGGCTGGATGGTGGGAAGGGATCGCTAAGGTGAAGGCGGCACCCGCGAATAATCCGCCTTTTGACCTGATGATCACCGATGCGACGCAGGGGTTTCCGGCGGCGCGAGACGGGCTTTTTCAGCCGATTGACTTGTCGATGGTGCCGCACCACCGGGACCTTGCTGCTGTGACGCTGGACCACTGGGTGTTCAAGGAGAAGGTTGGCATTCCGTATCCGGATTCGGTGATGACGCTTGCTTATCGGCATGACATTGCGAAGCGCCCGACGCATTGGGCGGATTTGCTGGCGGGTGAGCACACGGGGCAGCTTGGGCTTTATCAGCATTTCTACATGAGCCTTTACACCTTTGCGGCGATGTTGGCAGACAGTTTGGGGAAGGCGGGGCAGGCTCACGCGATGATCGAGAGTGACCTGGACGAGGTGATGCGATTTGCTCGGGAGCAGGCCAAGCGGGTGAAGCTGTGGTGGAAGACGAGCCCGGACATGATTTTGGCGTTGGCGCAGGGTGGGGCGCGTTTGGGGAACATGCACAGCCCGGAATATATCCAGGCGATGCGGGAGAACAACCAGCTTGCGGCGGTGGTGCCTGAGGCGGACCGTGCTTTTGTGCAGGTTTTTTGGGCGATTCCGGCAGGTTGTCCGCGGTTGGAGTTGGCATACCGGGCGTTGAACCTGCTTTTTTCCAAAGAGGTGCAGATTGCAATGGCCAAGCGGGGATCTGCCACCTCGCGGTTGGATGCGGCGCAATTTGTGGCAGAGGGTGACCCGCTTTGGGCAGCGCTTTATCCGCACACTTCGGGGCAGTTTGGTCAATTGCGTTACTATCCGTATGACCGCTACGCGAGGGACTGGGACGAAATCACCGATGTATGGCAGCGCACCGTTCTTGAACAGCGATGAGCCCGGGGCTGTCTTGCGGCTGGAGGGTATATCGTTTGCGCATGGACCCCTGAGGGTGGTGGACGATTTCTCGTTGAGCCTTGGGGCGGGGAGCCTGACGACGCTTTTGGGCCCATCGGGCTCGGGTAAGACGACCCTTTTGCAACTGATTTGCGGACATTTAACACCCCTGAGTGGAAAAATATGGATTGGCGGGGTAGCCGCTGAGGGACTAGCGCTTGAAAAGCGCGGGCTGGGGGTGGTGCACCAGCAGCCGGGATTGTTCCCGCATTTGAGCGCGGTGCGGAATGTGTCGTTTGGGTTGGAGGTGCGGGGCACTGGTCTGGGCGAGGCGGTGCGTGTGGCTGAGGGGATGTTGGCGATGACGGGGTTGGAGGCGGGGGCATTTGGGCGGTACCCGCACCAGCTTTCGGGTGGGCAGCAGCAGCGGGTGGCGCTAGCGCGTGCGCTGGCTTTTAGGCCGGGGTTGTTGTTGCTGGATGAGCCATTCAACGGCCTGGACCGAGAGCTGAGGCAACAGATGCGGGCGGAGCTGAAACGGATTCAGCGGGAGTGTGGGATTACCACGCTGTTAGTGACGCACGACCAGGAAGAGGCGCTGGCGCTTTCAGACACAGTGGTGGCGATGAACCATGGGCGCTTGGTGCAGGCGGGGCCGCCTAGTGAGCTTTATCGGCAACCGCGGGACGCTTGGCTGGCGGGTTTTTTGGGGGAGGCGAATCTTGTGACCGTGGGTGGTTATCTGGGTGGGCTGGCTGGTGAATTGTTGCTGGTTCGGCCCGAAGAGTTGCAGGCTGATCCTTTACCTGGGGCAGATGGGCACCACTTGAAGGGGGTGGTGGAGGCGGTGGCGTTTTATGGCGCGACTTGCCTTGCCAGTTTTAGGGCGGATGGACTGGTGTGGAAAATATTGCTGGCGGGGGAGAAGACGCCTCGTGTAGGGCAAGAGATCGCAGCTTTGTTGCCCGCAGGCGCCGGGTGGAATGTGACACGGCGGAAGGTGCCATGAGTTTGGGAGTGATGCAGCGGTGGTTGGTGGTGCCGACGCTGGCACTGGTGGGGGCGCTGGTGTTGCCGGCGGCTTTGATGCTGGTGCGGGTATCGGTTTGTGAGCCGATGCGGGGGGGCGGTTTTTACAGGTCGGGGAGTTTTAGTTTGGAGGCTTATTGGCGGCTGCTGAGCGTGGATGGGGCGAACCTGATTGGTTTTACCGTGGTGTTCGCTGTGGCGGTGGCGCTTGGGGTGGTGGTGCTGGCCTGGGTGGTGACTTGGCCTATGCGGGACTGGCGGGGTGGTTGGCTGCTAGGGGGAATGTTGTTGTTGGCGGCGCCGCGATTGGCTGGGATATTGGGACCATTGGTGGTGCTGAAGCGGTTGGTGGGTCAAGGGGTTTTGGCAGCGTGGTTGGCGGAGGTTTATTTGATCACGCCTTATGCGGGGCTTGCGCTACTGATCCATTTG
>CAIWHS010000160.1 GCA_903912515.1 uncultured Planctomycetaceae bacterium | reverse complement strand
GTGAAACCAAACAGGTGGCTCGGCCTTGTAGGGCTTTTGCCATGTGTCCCAAGGGTAATTGGTTTGCGATTTGCCCTCGATGAATCCCCAATTATAAGCGCCAACCCCTTGCTCCTTCATGTAGCCAAGCATCGGGTCGAAGTTGCTACCCTGCGGCCTGGCCATGTATTCGGTGCACAAAATCGGCCGGTTGTAGCGTCGCAAATTATCCACACACTTGCGCGAGCGGTCCAACGGGTCGTAGCTGTGGTAAGAGATCACATCCGAATGGTCGATCTGCACTCGCTCGGTGGGTGAAAGCTTGCCATCCTCCGGCCATTGGCCAATCCACACGCCAGAGGTGATCGGCTGTGTTGGGTCGCATTCTTGCGCCCATCGCATCGACTTTGCCAGCAGCTCCAGAGTGCGGTCCACCTTGCGGGCCGGTTCTTGTTTCAGCCAGTTTTTGCCGTAGCTGTTGTCGTTTTGGTTGTCAGGCTCGTTCCACACATCCCACCCGTCCACACGCGGATCATTCTTGAACCGGCCAATCACCTCGCGGGTGTACTTTTCCAAAACGGTGTGGCGCTTGCTGTCGATCAGATCACGCGCTCCGGGTGACTGCACCCACCCCGAATTGTGCACCCCGGGTTTTGGGTCGCGCTGTTTTCCCAATACAGGGTTAGGGTCCCAGCAACTGTCAAACAGCACAAACAGCACGCCAATTTTGTGCTTGGCGGCAATCACCAGGAACTTGTCCACCCGCTCCAAAAAGCCGGCAGGGTCTTGCTCATGGGGCAGGTGGTGCAAAAACACCCGCATGCTGTTGAAACCCAAGTCTTGCGCCCAGCCCAGTTCCCGGTCAATCGTTGCCGGGTCAAAGGTCTCGGCCTGCCACATTTCCAATTGGTTGATGGCGTTATTGGGCAGGTAATTCGCGCCCGAAACCCAACCACGGTTTTTCCACCATTCCTGGGCTTTTTCAGCCGTCCATCGATCCCTTGCCGAAAGTGGAGACAAGGCGACATGCATGAGCAAAAGGGCCGCAAAAAACTGGCGCATGGTTGGTTTTCCAAATGGTGTGGTGGTGTCAACCGAATGGCTGCTGAGCAGGTTTGAAAAAGGGCCGGCCCCGTTTGGGGCCGGCCTGAGCAGGTTAGGCTGGGGCTAACCCCAATATCATTTGCCCGATATGTCGTAGCAGAACAACAGGTCCTGATCGCGCAAATACAGCTTGCCGTTGGCGATCACGGGGTGGGTCCAGAACTTGCCGCTGGGGCGACGCAGTTTGGTCTCACCACTAATCTTGAACCGACCCAGCTCCTTGAATTCTTTGGAGTTGGCTTCAACCACTACCAGCGTGCCGGTATCTTCGCCGTAGCAGAAAAGTGCGCCATCAGCATAGGTGACAGAGCCCTTCTCAGGCGACTTGGCTCCGCCGCGGGTCGACCATTTCAGGCTACCGTCTTTCAGGTCCTGGCATATCCAGCCTTTGGCGTCGCTGTGGCCGAAAATGAAGCCTTCCTTCGAAATAACCCCGCCATGGTGGTTCACCACATCACGGTTTGAGAAAACCTTCTCGGCCTTTTGCCCGCTCGCATCACCCGAAATGCGGATCAGGTCGCAACCGGCACCATATCCCGAGGTGGCATACACCAGATCCTTGTCCACAATCACCGGTGTGGGGATAACAGCAACCTTGTAACGGTCTTTGCAATCATATTTCCACAACAGCTTGCCGCTGTCGGTTGCAACGCCCACCACATTGCTGCCGGTGAGCACCACATACTGGTCTACCCCGGCAAGGTTTGCCTTAACCACGCTGGAATAGCCGGCCGCATCCTTCAAGTCGGTCGAGCGCCAGATAACCTCGCCAGTCTTGCGGTTCAGACAGGCCAGGCTGCCCTTGTCGCCACCAGGAACGCACACCAGCTTGTCGCCATCCACCAGCGGTGATTCGCTGAAGCCCCAGCCGCTCATCAGCTTGCCGCCAAAATCCTTCTCGTAATTCTTGGTCCATACCACCGAACCGTTCGAGGCCTTCAGGCAGAAAACATCGCCCCGAATGCCTAAAACGTAAATGTGTCCATCCTCGGTCACAGAGGGGTTAGCGCGAGGGCCACCACCCCAGTTCGAATCGGACCCGTTGTCTTCGTATTCGTTGCCCACCTTCACCCGCCACTCTTCCTTGCCGGTGGCCTCATCCAGACAAAGAACTTCGTCGATATGCTTTTGGCCAGCACCGCCACGCCTTTTACCCTTGGGCTCTTCCTTTTTTTCAGAAGATTCGTCTTTGGGCGCTTCCTTGGGGGCCTCAATGGTTCCCCCAGCCAGATAAACCTTTCCCTTGAAAATCGAGGGGCCAGAATACCCAACCCCAGCGTTCTTGATCTCCCAAACAACCTTGGGGGCCTTGCCATCAAAGGCCTTTAAGAGGCCGGTTTCCGAGGATTGGTCATTGCGGCTCGGACCACGCCACTGGGGCCAATCTTCCGCAAAAATTGGCAAAGCCAGGCAGGCAGCGCAAAGGGCGAGGGCCAGGCAGCTACGCATAGGACAAACCTCAAAAAATTATGGGGCATAAATTCAAGCGATTCTATCGACTAATCTACTGTACCCGAACTCCCTTGACCACTAGGGGCTAATTGCCCGGCCTTGGTTAGCCGTAAAATGAAGAAGCTGAGGATATTCTCACCAGTTGGCCGGCATCACCTGCAAAATTCCGGTAGTCTGAGCGCTAATGCTGATTAATCTGTGAGGTTCGGAAATGAAAATGCGTCCTTGGGCTGTTTTTTTACCTGTGATCGGACTTTGGGTGCCGGGCGGAATCGCCTTGGCTCAAAACAATTCCAAACCCAGCGTTGAGGCATCTGCAATCACCATGGCTAAACCGGCCCGCCCCCTGCCGGTCATTTTTGACACCGACATAGGCAACGACTGCGACGATACCTTGGCCCTAGCCATGCTCCACAGCTTGGCCAGCCGCGGCGAGGTCGATCTGCTCGCTGTCACCATCACCAAGGACAATCCCAAAGCCGCCCAATATGTCAGCGCCCTGAACAACTTCTACGGCCGGCCCTCCATTCCCATAGGGGTGGTGAAAAATGGCAAAACGCCGGCTGTTGGAAAATTTTTGCCTCTCGTCGACAAACTGGAAAATGGCAAGCCACTTTATCCTGTCCCGCCCTCGTGGGGCCAGGGTGCCCCATTGCCCGACGCTGTCAATTTGTTGCGCCAAACCTTGGCCGCGGCAAAAAATGGTTCCGTGTCGGTGGTGCAGGTTGGCTTCTCCACCAATCTGGCCCGCCTGCTTGAAAGCCCGCCAGATTCAATCAGCCCCTTGTCCGGTGTCAATCTGGTGAAGGCCAAGGTCAGCGAACTGTCTATCATGGCGGGTGCCTTCCAGAAAATAGATGGCAAAATTCACAAGGAATACAATGTGGTCGAGGATATTCCTTCTGCCCAAAAACTCGTAAGCCTGTGGCCAACCCCCATCTACTGGAGCGGCTTTGAGGTGGGTTTGGCCGTCACCTACCCGCCC
>CAIWHS010000159.1 GCA_903912515.1 uncultured Planctomycetaceae bacterium | reverse complement strand
GTCCGACAACAAATAAACCGTCTCCAACCCATCTCCTCGCAGCTTGAAGGCCATCTCAAATGCCTGATGCAAATTGGTGCCACCCTTGGGCCTGATTTTCGCCAAGGAAGCAATCACTTCACCCGAACTTTTACCAGCCTCATATTTGCGCCAACCTGTATCATTAAAAAGCCAGCGTGCCTCTTCAGCAAACAACAACACCTGATAACTCTCCAGCTCAGGCAGGCTGTCCATCAGCCGCCCCAGCACCTTGCCCACCTCGCTCCATTTCTGGTCAGCGGGCGTGTTGGCATCCAATAACTCCATGCTGCCCGAGGCATCCACTACAAAACAAACCTTCTTACCGGTGAGATCAATTCCCTCAAACCGGCTTTCCGCCCGGTTCTTTTGCTTGTTCAATTCCAAAGCATTGGCCTGAAGCTCTTTTTCCAGCGTCACTCGCGCCTTATCCGCATCCAGCCGCAACCGCGCTTCCTTGGCAAGGGCCCCCTCAAGGTCATCCATCCGCTGTGCCTTCTCGTCCAGGGCCCTGTCAGCCTTGGCGCGTGATGCCATGGTGCTGGCCATAGCCCTCTCCATCTCCTCCCGACCCTTTTCCGATTTAGCCCGCGCCGTATCCGCGGTCGCCAGCATTTTTTCAAGCGCCGCCATTTTCCCGGCCGTCAGGGCCATCAATTTCTCGGTTTTTTCCTTGGCGGCCATGCCATCTGCCAGTTCCCTGCCGCGCTTCACGGCATCCTCGCGGGCAGCTAACAATTTACCCTCCAAGTCCGACAGCTTGTCCCTCCCTAGCTTGCCGGCTTCCTCAAGCTCGTCTTTTTTCACGCGCAAGGTCGCCAATTCCAAATCCCTTGCAGTCAGCAGGGCCAATCGCGTTTGCAATTCGGCTTTCAGCTCACCCAAACGCTTCGCGTCCGATTCCATCGACACCCGGGCCTGCTCGTTTTTTTTCTCAACCATTTTCAGCGCGCTACGAGTTGACCCAAGATCTTTTTCAAGCAGGTCGCGCGTGTCCCGCTCCTGGCGTAGCCGGTCGTTCAAGGCGAAAAGATCCCCGCCCAGCTTTTCCAGTTCCCTCTGGCGGCTTTCCAGATCAGCCGTCATGGTTTTCGCCTCAGCCTCACGCTTCGCCAAAGATTCCCTCGCCTTGCCCAGCTCCTCGGTTCGCTGGCGTTGCTCCTCTGTCAGCCGGGAAAGTTCCTTCCCTTTGGCCTCTAGGTCCTTGTTCAAAAGTGTGCTCTTGTAGTCGTTGAACAACCACAGCAATATCACGCAGCCCAACGAGCAGCAAAGCACATCAACCATGTATAGGCCGAACACATTGGGCAGCTTGTGGCGCAGGCGCATGGTCTCAGCTCCCCGCCTTGCCGGTATATCCTGTTAAATTCAAATCGCTTATATCTTCAAAATAGCCCCGCCGGTTGGCACTGGCCTCCGCCTCTGTTTCGCGCGCGGCCTCGGGCAGACTGACTTGCGCCGGGGTGAAGGGGGCCGATGCCTGCTGCCAAAGCCCTGCCGCCACTTTCCCCTGCCTGGAAGACTGCAGCCACGCCAGTAGCACATCACAACCAACATGGTCCGCCGGTTGCGCCAGCGGTATTCCAAGCTGGCCGCACCAAACCCTGGCCCACAGATCAACTGCCGGCAACCGCGCGCCCGGGGCCAAAACTACCCCACCCGGCGCACCCAATTCATCCAAGCGTGATTTCCAGGTCTCCACCTCGCCAGCAAGTTGCGCCACCAGCGAACCACACCAGGCTGCGATGTCATCACCCGTTGGTTTCAGCCGGCAATTCCAACCGACCCCACCCAATTCAATCCAGTCAGGGTTGCGGTAGGGAACCTCCTGCGCGGCCATCTCGCCAACCCGCGCAGCCAAAGTGTTGCTAGATTCCGCCAACGCCCTAGGGTCGCGGCGGCAACGCCTGATCACCGCATCAGCCAACCCGGCCTGCACCCGGTTGAACCAGGTTTTTCCACTCAGTTGCCGCAAGGTTTTTCGAATACCCACAACCCCGTGATCTCCCTCCACGCGGATTCCGGTCAGGCTCATTCCATGGTTATCCGCCTCCACAACCAGCCACCATCGCCTTCGCATGGTCGCCCGGTTGCCAGCCAGATCTGGCATGGCCCTGGCAGCCGCCCACCACGCTAGCGCCGAGGGCACCGCAATCTGCACCCGCCAACCGGCTAAATCAGCCGCGCGGGCCGCCTCAGTAGCAGCCGTTTCATCCAGATAGGCCGGATAGCCCATGGCGGTTTCCACCAAGGGGGGCTGCCTGCGTTTGATCGCAAGCAAACTATGACGCAGGGCCTCCGCCGCATCCAGGCTCAGGCTCCCCGCTGAAAAATGACGGTTGGTCCCAAGACCATGCAGAAAATTACCCAACACTAGCTCAGGTTGCGCGCGCGAGGCCTCCAAAGCCTCTTCATCGGTCAATAAACCCCTGCCACCACCAGCCAGCAGCAAAGGCCAGCTCTCTTTGCCAGATGCAGTCAATACAGGCAACACAACCTGACCCGGTGCGGCCCAGCGCACACGAGCTCGGTTGCCATCCAGTTCTAAGGCCGCCTCATGCATGGCTCAGTTTACCAGCGCTAGTTGCGAGTTGATCAAAGGCTCTTGGCTGCCGTGTCCCAAGGCAATCCACCACCTTGGCGAGACGCCCCACCCTCAGCTTCGTAAAGACGCGTCACCAAATACTCCAGGCAATACTGCTGCGAATCCAGTACCACCTCTTCCTGGTCCCGTTGCACTGCCGCCAACAAAAACATCAGCACCACGCTTAAGCCAAGGGCCACCAGCGTGCAGTCAAACGCCACATTCAAATGCCGTGTCGCCTCGCTCAAACGGTCGCCAATCTCGCTCACATCCTGACCCGAAAGGCCACCCAGCGACAGCGCGCTGGCCAGCCCTCGCACCGTTCCCAAAAAACCAATCGCCGGAAGCGCCCAAGCCAGATAATGCACAGTCGCCATCCCCGACACATAACGCCCCAAGTCTGTCTCCGCCTGCGACCGCACCGTCTCACCCACATCACGGCCCGATCGGCTCGCCGCAAACTTGGTCAACGACAATCGCAGCATGTTTCCCAAGATGCTTTGGCCGTGACGCGCCATCCGTTGCTCCGTCCGCCGCAACAGGTCATAGGCATCTTCGGGCAAAATCCGGATTCCTGGCTCCGTAGGTAGCCAGTCCACCCTAAAAGCACTTCGCTGGTGGCGCACATCCAACCAACGGGCCAACAATAAAAACAGCGCCCACACAAACGCCATGTAGCAAACAATCTGCTCTGGGCCCAACAACAGCCGTGAAAGCCGCTCCGGAGTCCACCTGCCGCCTTCGCTCAGGTCATCCATCCCATGGCGACCCAACCAAAGCGGAATGCAAATCGCCCCCACCAGGGCAATGGCAAGAAGAAGAAGGGGCCCGTCCTTGGCACCGGTCTTGGAACTTGAAACCGATGATGACGACACGCGTGG
>CAIWHS010000158.1 GCA_903912515.1 uncultured Planctomycetaceae bacterium | reverse complement strand
TCGGTTTTGGGCTTGGTAGGTTTCGTTGAGTTGCTGGATACAGCGGGTGATTTCGGCCGGGTTGACGCTAGGTAGAGCTTCGGCAAGGCTTGAGTCGGGCCTAGGGGGACCGCCCAGAAAAAGAACAGCCTCCACCAAAAGCCTGGCATTTGGTGGTTTTTCAGAATCGGGTAAAGATGTTTGGGTGGATAGTACGGCTGGGCCCGGCTCTTTGGGTGGATCGATTGGGGCTTGAGCGGTGGCCGCTTCTTCGGGGACTTTAACGGGAGTTTGGGGTTCGAGGGCGTCTATCTCCGGGAGTGAGGAGGCCAGATCGAAGGTATCGAATCCATCGGGCAGGTCCCACGATTCAAAACCATGGCCGAATGGCACTTGGGGAGTGTCTGAGTTTTCAGGGGCGGTATTAGCCATGGGGAAGCCCGAAAATGCCAGTCACAGCGGTACCGATCCACAAAATGCCAAACAGGACGGCGAGTTTAATGTGGATCGCCTTCTTGGCGAAGCCGGTGTAGAGCATGACGGGTAGCAAAAGGGCGGAGGGGATAGCGAAACCGAGGTGGATGCGGAGCCGGGCCAGGAGAACGGGATCTTCCTTGATCCAGTCGTAAATGCCGGGATGGACGAGACGGAGAACCACCTCGAAGCCGACCAAGGTGGCCATAACCGCCAGAAAGAAGACGAGATTGATTTGGCCGTGGAGGCGAACCTTACCGGCTTTTAGGGCGACCAGCGACAGGGCGAGCAGGATCGAGGCGATGGCCACCGCTGTTTTGAGGGCGAGAATCAACGCAGGTCCGTTGAGCTTTGTTACAGGATCTTCCACCGCCACCTCGAAGGATTTCCAAAAAGCCCAGGCAACCCGAATGGCCGAGTGAACACCTGTTGCGAAGCAACAGTTTAAGCGGAGTTGGGTCTTGGGCGGAAGGGGATCCGTGGGGAGGCGGAAGTGGGCCAAGGTCAGGTTGTGAGCCGATTAAGGATGGTGGCGGGGAAATTGGCGGGAATTCTCTTTTAAGGATTTGGAGCGGGGAGCGAAATCTCGGCAATAGGCATATCCCGGGTTAGCTCGCCAAGCGGAATGAGGGCAAAGCGGCCCCAGCAGAGGTTGGCGATACTCCAGCGGCCGACGATAGTTCCCTCGCCCTCGGTGCGACCGATGTAGAGAACTGCATGTTGGCCTTGATATTGCTTCAGGAGGCGCATGGTGCCGTCTGACTCGCGAGAACCTGTGAGGGTGAACGGGCCGACAAGATCGTGGCCGTTGCCTGAGAGAGTGGAACCATTGGCCCGTAGTTCAAGAGGGTCCATCCACTGCCTGCCGTGGGTCTCTTGTTCCCACCACCCCCGCCAACGACCGTTTGGAAACATGGTTTTAGCCCCGCTAATTGAACCTGGCTTGGATTGCCCCATTGACAGACGAAAATGATAGGGCCTTGGATTACAAAAGTGTTTAAAAAGCTTGGAGAAATGAAAAGCCGCGCCTGCTGGGGGTGTTTGTTAGAATGGGCAAAGCAAAACCAGACACAAATAGAGTGAGGAAAAGCATGCCTGACCCAATCTACCCTCGAGTTGACCGACGGGGTTTCACCCTGATTGAGCTGTTGCTGGTGGTGGCGATTTTGGCGGTGCTCATAGGGCTACTATTGCCCGCAGTGCAGAAGGTGCGAGAGCGCGCTAATGCTTTGTCTTGCCAATCGAAACTGGGCCAGATGGGTTTGGCGTTGAGCCAATATGGCGAGGCGCATCGGTATTTGCCGGCGGGGTTTAGGTCGAAGGTGGAGGGCCAGATGGAAACCGGTCCCGGTTGGGGCTGGGCGAGCGAGATTTTGCCTTGGATGGAGCAAGATCCGCTGAGTAGGAGTATTGATTTTTCAGTCAGCCCGCTGGATGCGAAGAACCGGCCGTATTTGAAACAGAAGTTGTCGATATTCAGGTGCCCGGGCGACCCGTTGGGCGAAACCCTTGAAATTCAACTGCCTGTGGCTGTTGGCCAACAGCCCAGGGATGGGGAGCCCCCTGAGGAGCCCTATGCAGAGATGTTGGAAGTGGTGCCAGTGACCTATGTGGGGTTTTGCGGAACCACGCCTGTCGACCAGCCGGGTAACGGCCTGTTGTATCGCAATAGCAAGGTGGCCAAGCGGGATATTGAAGACGGTGAAAGCCACACGCTGATAGTGTGCGAGCGAGGCAGTTGGGTGGGGGCGTCGCTATGGCAGGGGATGCTGCCGGGTGTGAAGCCACCGCAGCCGACTGGTTATGGATATTTGGGCGGGCCGAAGGCTGAACCAAGCTTGGATGAGATAGTGGTTCAAGCCCACCCTGCCGCGTTCACACTGAGCCGAGTGGAGAAGGCCTTGGATGCCAGACCCCAGTCGCTAGACGGATTGGGGAGCTACCATACCGCCGGCACGCAGGCGGTGTTCGCGGACGGTCATGTGCAAGCCTTCACAGACAAAACCAAGGTGGAAATACTGAAGGCGTTGGTGACCCGATCGGGTGGTGAAGTGGCAACCTCTGAGTGAACTTTACCTGCAATTTTTCTTTAAACCCGAGTAACGCCATGCCCTTATTGCCTGTTTGGATGCTGAACCTTCAATTGGTGTTCGCACAACCTGTCGCCGAAATGGTCATTCATGATTTCGAGGGGGCGAGCTTGGGAGGCTGGAAGGCAGAAGGGGGTGCTTTTGGCAAAGGTCCCTCTGGCGGGGCCTTGCCTGGCCAAATGGGCGTGAGTGGTTTTTTGGGCAAGGGTCTGGCCAACAGCTTCCACGGAGGGGATAAGACCACCGGCACCCTCACCTCGCCCGTATTCACCCTGAAAGGCAATACCCTGTCTTTCCTGATGGGTGGTGGCCGGTCGGAGGATGTGGGTGCGGAGTTACTGGTGGAAGGTCGGCGGGTCCGTTTGGTCAGCGGTGAGGAGTCTGAGGAACTGCGGTGGATGTCGTGGGATGTGCGCGAGCTGAAGGGCCAAAGTGTTCAGGTGCGGTTGTTTGACCGGGCCACGGGTGGTTGGGGGCACATTCTGTTTGATCAGTTGGTGCAAGGGGATGAGGCCCGCGCGGAACCGATTCCGTACACAGCTTTGGAGTATCGCAAGTCAGCGGGTTATTACCGGGAGAGGTATCGGCCGCAGTATCATTTCACGCCCGAAATCAACTGGATGAATGATCCCAACGGCATGGTCTATTTTGAGGGCGAGTACCACCTTTTCTATCAGTACAACCCGTTTGGCAATTCATGGGGCCACATGAGTTGGGGCCATGCCGTTAGCAGAGATTTGGTGCATTGGGAGCATTTGCCTTTGGCGTTGGCCGAGGAAAACGATGTGATGATTTTTTCGGGCAGTGCCGTGGTGGACTGGAATAATACCAGCGGGTTTGGCAAGGCTGGCAAGCCGCCGCTCATCGCCATTTACACCGGGCACCACACGAAGAAGCCGCTGCAAAACCAGCAGATAGCCTACAGCAATGACCGTGGCCGGACCTGGACCAAGTATGCGGGCAATCCGGTGCTGGACATTGGTGAGAAGGACTTTCGCGATCCGAAGGTGTTTTGGCACGAACCGACCCGGGCTTGGGTGAT
>CAIWHS010000157.1 GCA_903912515.1 uncultured Planctomycetaceae bacterium | reverse complement strand
TTCGCTCAGGTCATCCATCCCATGGCGACCCAACCAAAGCGGAATGCAAATCGCCCCCACCAGGGCAATGGCAAGAAGAAGAAGGGGCCCGTCCTTGGCACCGGTCTTGGAACTTGAAACCGATGATGACGACACGCGTGGAATTCCCTCGGGGAGGGTGTGAACAAACAATACTTGTCATTCTCCCGGTGCAGAGGAGCAATTGTCAACTGGCTAGGGCTAAACAATCGATAGCATCAGCTGCCACTCGCCGTTTTTTGCCCGATTCAGACGGTTGGGCCGGTCTTACGGCTTGGTATCACTTTCCAAACAAAATAAACCGGTATCCCAAGCCCCACCAAAATCAGGCCCGGCCAAGTATATTCCGGTCGCGCCACTAACAATGTGCACATCATCACCAAACAAAGCAGGCCATACAGTACAGGCACCACCGGGTAAAAAGGCACCCGATAGGGCCGGTGCAGGTCGGGCCGCTTCTTGCGCAAAACAATCAACCCGGCCACCGTCAACGCATAAAACAAGAGCGACGCAAAAATCACATAGTCCAACAGCTCGCTGTAGGTCCCACTAAACACAAGTACAATCGACCATACCGCTTGCATGATGAGCGAGGCTTGTGGCACACCACGACTGTTCAAGGTGCCAGCCACACTGAAAAACAGACCATCTTTGGCCATGGCATAATAAAGCCGGGCAGTCACCAAGATCATTCCGTTCACGCAACCAAAGGTGCTGACCATAATCCCCACCGCCATCACCACCCGCCCCCAGCCAGGAGAGGCAACTCCCATCACAGCCGTTCCCACCCGGTCATCCTGCGCCTGGCTAATTCCCAACTGCCGAGCCTTGCCCTGATATATTTCGCCCGTTTTCTCCGGGCTCGCCGTCGCCTGTTTTTTCAGGCTCGCCGCCAAGTCAGCGTCGCCTCGAACCGGAAGCACCGCCAAATAGGCCAAATTGCACAGCAAATATAACCCAATCACCATGCAAGTGCCCAGCACCAGGCTGCGCGGCATGTTCCTCTCCGGGTTTTTCACCTCCCCAGCAGTCAGGGTCACATTGGCCCAGGCGTCTGCCGAGAACAGCGAACCCACCATCGCCGCCCCGGCCACCAAAATAAATGCCATGGTCGGTGCCAGATCGGTCAACATCATCGTGCGCTTCATGCGGTCGGTTTCAAGCGGCAGTTCCCAAGCCCCGGCAAGGTTCTGCTTCACCACCTCCCAATCAAACGCCACAAACAATCCCATCACAATCACAAGGCCCAGTGCAAATAGCTTGGCCACCGTGAAAATGTTTTGCACCAGTGCGCCCGAGGCAACCCCAAGGCAATTCACAAATGTCAGCAACAAAATCACACCCGTGGCGATCAATTGCCCCGTGGTGATCGTGAAAAATTCCCGCTCAAAAATAGTAACTGGCTCGGGCATCCAAGGCAGTTGCAGCGGTATATGCACCGCCATGGGCAACTCCAATAGCGTCGCCTCCGCGCCCGCCCCTAGAGCCGGAAACAATACTCCCAAAAACTTGGTGAAAGCCACAGCCACCGCGGCAATCGACCCGCACTGGATCACCGTGAAGGCGCTCCAGCCATATAAGAAGCCCCACAAAGGACTGAATGCTTCCTTTAAAAAAAGATATTGCCCGCCCGCTTTGGGTATGGCACTTGCCAATTCCGCATAACACAAACCGCCCAAAATCGTCATCACCCCGGTGAGCACCCACAAAAGCAGCAGCCACCCAGAACCACCAACATCCCGCGCCATATCAGCCGATACAATAAAAATGCCCGAACCCACCATGTTCCCCGCAACGAGCATAGTCGCGGTGAACAGGCCAATTCGGCGGTGAAAGCCGTCCTCAGTTTTGCCAGATACGCCTGGGGTGATTGAACCATTGCTCACAGTGGGCCATCCTTGCGGGTTTTGCTTTGCAGATACTGATAACCCAAAACAGAGCCCAGCCCCAAAAAGGCCAATGCCCCAATCACAACCAGGCTCCACCAGTCCAGCGTGGGCAACACGATCAAGCTGATCATGATGCCCAAATTAGCCGCCACCACCATGACCGGAAAAAACAGCCCTATCTCCGGTTTCGAACCCACATCACCCGGAGGGCCTTGGCTTCTTTCCGTCACTTGCCAACATTGTTTCGCAATTTGCTGTGCCAAACTCCATAACCAAAGTAAATGCACAGGCCTACCATCAACCAAATGATCAACCGGGCCCAGTTCTCCCAACTCAGCGAGAACATCAACAACAGGCACAGCGCGATACCAATGATGGGAGTCGCTATGCCCAATGGTGCCTTGAACGGGCGTTCCAGATTGGGCTGGGTGATCCGCAGCACCAGCACAGCCGAGCACACCACCACAAAGGCGAACAGCGTGCCGATACTGGTCAGGTCGGCCAAAATATCCAGAGGCAACAGGCTGCCCCCAAGAGCCACTAACAAACCTGTCAAAATGGTTGCCCACCACGGAGTCTTGAAGGTGGGGTGAACCTTGGTCAGTGCCTTGGGCAAAAGGCCGTCACGGGCCATCGCCAAAAAGATCCGGGCCTGCCCCAGCATCATCACCAGCAGCACCGAGGTGATGCCTGTAACCGCCCCGATGATGATCAACGCGGTGAACCAAGGCATATTAAGGCGCGCGAAAGCCTCCGCCACAGGGGCATCCTTGTCAATTTGCCCATAGGGCATCATCCCTGTCAAAACACCCGCAACCGCAATGTACAAAACAGTACAAATCACCAGCGAACCAATGATCCCAATCGGCAAGTCTCGCTTCGGATTTTTTGCCTCCTCGGCGTTGGTCGACACTGCATCAAAACCCAAGTAAGCAAAAAAGATCATCGCCGCGCCTGCCAGCATGCCACGGGGCAATCCATTAGGCCGCAATTCGCCCCACACCACATGGCCAAAAAAGCTCAAGCCCCCAAAACCATAGGGTGCAAAATTCTCCCAGTTTTTCGGGTCCACATAAAAGGCCCCAACCCCAATCACCAACAGCACCACGCTCACCTTGATAGCTACCATCAAGGCGTTGAACCCCGCGCTCTCCTTGATACCCTTCACCAGAATGGCCGTGATTGCCAAGGCTATCAACGCCGCCGGCAGGTCCAGGTAGGTGCGGGTGACAACTTCCTTGCCATCCACCTTTTTCAGGTCGTATATTTCTCGCTCTTGGCCCGACGCATCCTTTTCCTTGACCTTAATGTCGTTGCCTTCCAAGTCTTTCAATTTTTCAACATGCCCAACAATCACCTCACCTGTGTTCGGGTGAAGACTGAACGGGGCTTCATGCACCACCCCAGGAACCGCCATCCCCATCATGGCCAACAATTTGCCCAAATATTTCGACCAACCATGTGCCACCGTACAACTGGCCACCGCATATTCCAGCACCAAGTCCCAACCAATCACCCAAGCCATCAGCTCGCCCAAAGTCAGATAGGCATAGGTGTAGGCACTTCCTGCCACCGGTGCCATCGACGCGAATTCCGCATAGCAAAGTGCTGCGAAAATACACGCCAAACCTGCCACCACAAAGGACAACATCAGCGCTGGGCCGGTGATGTCCCGTGCCGCCTGGCCGACCAGCACAAAGATGCCCGTCCCTATAATCGCACCAATTCCAAGGGCCGTCAGCGACCATGGGCCAAGCACCCGTTTCAGTCTCTCACCGCCCTCGCTCTCGGCCATCACATGTTCAAGCGATTTGGTTTTGAAAATCTGGTTCATGGCTTGGCTTTTTCTCCCTGTTTCGTTTCGCTCCCACCCTTTGGGGCAGGCGTGTCCATCACCAATGTCACTGGCCCGTCGTTCACCAACTCAACCTGCATGTCCGCGCCAAACATTCCCGTTTGAACCGGCACCCCCAGCGCCACCAGCTCTTCGACAAACTGATCCACCAAGGGCCTTGCCACCTCTGGACGGGCCGCACCCGTGAAACCCGGCCGCCTGCCCCCAGTGCAATCCCCATAAAGCGTGAATTGGCTCACTACCAACGCCGAACCACCAATCGCCCTTAGATCCAGGTTCATCTTGCCTGCATCATCTGGGAAAATGCGCAGCTTTGCCACCCTGTCAGCAAGCCAAACGCACTCCTTCAGGCCATCCCCCGTTCCAACACCCAGCAAAATCAGCAAACCGCAGCCAATTTTGCCCACGGTTTCGCCAGCCACTCCCACTTGGGCACGCGACACACGCTGGACCACCGCCCGCATGCTGTTTCCACTCCGAACGGTCCAAGTAGAATCACCACCAATAGGATCAGAACTAAAAATCGCCTAACAAAATTCGCCATAAAAATGGCCGAGAGGTCTAGAATAGTGTAAAGAATCTTCAGGTAGTCGTCTCGCAACTTGGCTCACAAAGCCTGCAGCTAACTCTTGCTATCTTTTTATTCATGCTTCGCTTCTGGCCACCTCGGCTGGTTGCCCAAATTTTTGAGGATTAGCCACATGGGCATGGAAAACTACTCCCGCCACCAGCAAGGAATCATCAAGCGGTTTTACGACAACAAAGAAACCATGGGCCTCCAGCGCGTGGCCGAACTGGTGGGTGACCTGTACCTGGCCGAAGGTAAAAAACGACAAAAAATATGGGATCAGATCGTTCCCGCTCTCATCAAGGCCGGCCTGCCAGAGGCACAAGCTAATAACCTTCGCCAGCAAGACCGGGCCGATGTTCTCGCTGAAACCGTCACCCGTCTCGAAGGCAAAGCGCCAGAACCCCAAAACAAACCCAAACCAGGCGGCTAACATTTAGCCTGCTATCAATCCCAAATCCACATGGCTGGTGACCAGCCGCCCGCATGGCGCTTTCAGGGCCAGGGCGGCCATCCACCCGTTTCCGGGTTCCAAATGCCTCAGGGTCCAACTCACCGCGGCATCCTCGCTTTCGTCAATCCTTACCAGCCTTGCCGTCACTTCCGGCCCAAGAGTCACTTCCACCCTGTCCAAACCAAAACCAATGCCCGTGCCCGTGGCCTTCAAAAAGGCCTCCTTCCGGGTCCAAGCATGAAAAAATGCCTCTAAACGATCCCCATCCGCTTGCAACATTTCCAGATGCGCTACCTCGTTGGGGTGAAAATAGCGCTTAGCAAGCGAAACCTGGTCCGAAACAACCCGCAGCCTCTCAACATCCACACCAACACCAGCGTGCGACGCGATTGCAAGCAATCCCATCCCGTGCGAATGGGCCAGGTTGAAATGCAATTCCTGATGGGTTTGGCTCCCGTCGAGAACCGGTTTGCCATTGCCAACCGACCCAAAACGAACCTCGCTTGCGGGCAATCCAAGAATTTTGCCCATAGCTAGTCGCAATAGGCCCCGCCCGCTGACAAATTCCGCCTGTGCCCGGTTGGACCGAAGCCTTCCCGCCCGTTGCGCCTCCCGGTCATCCAGAAGGGCTTCCAAAGCCGGCAAAAAAGACCCGCCTAAGGTTGAAAACGACCACACCCAAACCTCGTCCCCTTGCGGGCGCTGGGTGGGCAGCATGTCAAGCATTTGCCAGGCGGGGTTCAGACTGGTTTCCATGGTTAGCCAAACATTCCGCCGCGAACGGCTAATGGGAAGGCGTTTTCATGGTGTTCTAAAATAGGGGTACCGAGTTCCGGCCAAATGATGGCCGCCACATCAAACCGGAGGGGAAGGGCTTCAAGCCGGTGCCGCTTGCGAAACCATAGAGCCGTCAGGCTCAGACGACGCTGCTTTTCTTTGTCTACTGTTCTCGCAGCATCATCCGGGTGGCCAGTTTGCTTCGAACGCACTTCCAGCACCACCAAGGTGCGCCCATCCAGGGCCACTAAATCCATCTCGCCCATCGGGCAACTCACATTGCGGGCAACAATACGCCAGCCCTTTTTACGGGCCCACCGCCATGCATATCGTTCAGAACGGTCACCCCACCAGCGCCGCCACCAAGGGCGACGGGTGGGTGTTGCTTCAGCAGTTTCGCCTGGCGATGCCACAAGGCGTTTTAGGCCTTCGGCTTGCGCTCGCGCAAGCGGGTAGCCTTACCCACGCGGTCGCGCAGGTAATACAGCTTGGCCCGACGAACAACGCCCGTGCGCTTCACTTCAATCTTGCTGATCAGGGGGCTATGCAGCGGGAAAATACGCTCCACACCTTCGCCCTGAACAATGCGACGAACGGTGAAGGCCTCCACAAGGCCGCTTCCGGTCTTGGAGATCACAACCCCGGTGAAAGTTTGGGTGCGCTCTTTTTCGCCTTCCAAAATCCGCAAATGCACATCCAAGGTGTCGCCCACCTGGAAATTTTTGTGCTGGGAATCGCCCTTGGCTTTTTCCCGTGCTGCCTTCGAGGCGGCGGCGGCTTTGTCATCCACCATCTTCATCACTGCGTTCTTCATCGTCCGTCACTCCTTGGTCTTGTTCCCAAACAATGGCTCAAAAATGACTCAACATTTCAGGCTCAGTTTTGCCTGCCCGGTTTCAGGCCGTTTGCGTGGCTTCTCTCCAAAGCCATCTGCTGCCTCCACCGCCTGATCGCCTCGTGGTTACCATCCAGCAGCACTTGCGGGGTTTCCATACCGCGAAACACCCTGGGCCGCGTGTAATGCGGATATTCAAGCAGGCCCGGAATACTGTGGGATTCTTCTTCCGCGCTTTTCGGATCACCCAAAAAACCCGGCAATAATCTGGCAACAGAATCGATCAGCACCATGGCTGGGGCCTCGCCCCCGTTGCAGATAAAATCTCCCACCGATATTTCCAAGGGCCTCAGCCCTTCGCGAACTCGCTCGTCAAACCCCTCGTACCTGCCGCACAACAACACCAGTCGCTCTTCATGCGACAACTCAGCAACCCGAGACTGTGTCAGTCGCTCACCCGCTGGGGTCAACATCACCAGCCTGCCCGCAGGCAGTTCCGGCTCACCCTGCACAGCCTCTACCGCCTTGTACAGCGGTTCACACATCAGAACCATGCCCGGTCCTCCCCCATAGGGGCGGTCATCCACGGTTTTGTGCGGGCCCTCTGTCCAGTCGCGCCAGTTCCATAGCCGAATGTCCAAAATCCCTTTGTCGCGCGCTTTGCGCACCAAGCTCTCTTCCAGATAACCCTGAAAAATGCCCGGAAACAGGGTCAGTACATCCACGCGCATGCGAAAGACCGCCTGCGGTTAGCTAGCAGGAGCGGCGGCTTTTTGGGCCTCCAACTCCTTGAACTTGGCCATGTGCTTGCTCATCAGGGCGGTCACCTGATCGCTTGCCTTCGCGCCAACGCTCATCCAATACTCAAGCCGCGACGGAATCAGCGTTACCTGACGCTCTGAATCGGGGAAGTGAGGGTCATAGGTGCCCAATTCCTCGATCACACGCCCGTCGCGGGGCTGGCGATGATCAATCGCCACAATCCGGTAATAGTGCCGATGCTTACGGCCCATCTGCTTCATGCGGATACGAACTGCCACAAAATCACCTCGTCTTTCGCCCAGAAAACTGGGCCAACCTGCTGACAGAACCCTAAACCAAAAATAAACAAAACAAATGCCAACTCAAAACACAATCGGCCAGACAACAAGTCCAGCGTGATTAACCAATACAAAACCCCTTACTTTTTCTTCTTCTTGCGCTCCATCGCCCTCTCGCGAGGGCTCTTCCGGTGACCCGTGTCACCTTTGGAACCAATCCGAGCACCCGGCGCAAAGGCACCCATCTTGCCCATACTGGTCATTGCCTTAATCTTCTCAAACATGCTCTGACCGGCAAACATCTTCATCAAACCACGGGCCTGCTCAAATTGGTTGAGCAGTTGCTTCACCTCTTCAGCCTTGGTCCCGCTACCCTTTGCTATCCGAAGCCGGCGGTTGTAGTCGATTAGATCAGGGTCGGCCTTCTCGGCCTTCGTCATCGCGTCAATCATCCCCTGAATCCGTCGCAAACTCTGGTCCGGATCCTGCCCGCTCGGAATCACATTACCCATGCCAGGCATGCTGGCCAACAAATCCTTCGCAGAACCCATCTTCTTCAACATTTCCATCTGCTTGCGAAAATCATCCAGGCTAAAGGTGCCCTTCTCCAGCTTCTTTTGCTGACGAAGACGCTCCTCCTCACCAATCTCCGCTTGCACCTTGCTGACTTTTTCAACCAGCGAGAGAATGTCCCCCTGACCCAAAATCCGCTGCGCCAAACCTTCCGGCCGAAATTCCTCCAGCCGGTCCAGCTTTTCGCCCACTCCCAAAAACTTGATCGGCACCTTGGTGACTTCTTTCACCGAAAGCGCCGCGCCACCACGGGCATCGCCATCCATCTTGGTCAGAATCACCCCGTTCAACTCAAGCGCCTCGTTAAAGGCCTTGGCACTATTGACCGCATCCTGACCCGTTAGGGCATCGCACACAAAATAAGCATGGTCAGGCTGGACAACCCGATCAATTTGACGCAACTCTTCCATGGGCATCTCTGCCACATGCAACCGGCCCGCTGTGTCAAGAATCACCAAATCACGCAGCAATTCCTTGGCGCGCTTGATCCCGTTCTTGCACACCTCAACCGCATTCGGGCCACCGGTTCGGTTGCCACGCTCATCATAAGTTCCAGGCTCAATATGAACCGGCACATTCAGCTGCTCACCCAGTATCCTCAGCTGCTCCATCGCAGCAGGACGCTGAAGGTCAGCACCCACCAAAAGCGGCTTACGCCCCTTGTTCAATGCCGTCAGCGCTAACTTCGCCGCCGTCGTCGTCTTACCTTGGCCCTGCAAACCGCAAAGCATGATCACCCCAGGACGATCTTTGCCAGGCTTAGGCAAGGAAGCATCCACAGGACCCATCAATACGACCAACTCGTCGTACAAAATCTTCAGTATTTGCTCGCCCGGATCCAAGGTGCGAAGCACCTCCTGACCCACGGCTTTTTTAGTCACACGCTCAAGAAAATCCTGCGCGACCTGATGGTTCACATCAGCATCCAACAGCGCTATACGAACGTCCTCAAGCGCCTCGCGGATATTGGCCTCGGTCAGTCGACCTCGGCCCCGCAGGCGCTTGATAGCGTCGCCCAGTGTTCGTTGCAGGCTCTCGAACATGAATCCACTAAATAATTCAAACCTCGGTACGCCTTCCCACTTCGGGAATTCGGACCAAGACTTTCGCTTTGTTATCTTACCTGCCACCTTGCAGGGGCGCAACTGCATCGGACTGCACACAACAATCAGAATTCCACCTAAACCACCGGAACAACCCGGTTTCCTGTCGCACGCTCCCACCTGCTACCCGAACATCTAAACCTTCATACACTTGAAAATAGGCTGCAAGAGACCCTTGCCCAAAATCTCTCTGCTGCTCCATCATTCAAACTAAATTTTTGTTTATATATTTATTTTTTATTACTAGTGAAAGGTTGCGATATCTATTATTATGCAAACCTTCACATTCTTGGGTACTGGCACATCGGCTGGCGTGCCCATGCTGGGCTGCTCTTGCCAGGTCTGTACCTCTAGTAACCAAAAAAACCAACGCTATCGCTGTGCTGTTTTACTACGCCTTGCCGGCGGCAATATTCTCATCGATACCCCACCCGAACTTCGCCTCCAACTGCTCCGGGCCGCAACCCCCGCAATTCACGCGGTCCTCATCACTCATTATCATGCCGACCACATCCATGGCCTCGACGACCTTCGACCCATCCCATTCCTCATCGGCGAGCCCGTTCCTTTATTCTGCAATAGCGAGACCGAAATCCGCATCCGAACATCCTTCAGCTACGCTTTTGGCCCAGGGGCCGAGGCGGTTCGTCAGGGCTTTGTTCCCAAATTAACCATCCAACGTATCGAAGAGCGCCCCTTTGAGGTGCTAGGCGAGACCATCACCCCTATCCCGTTGGAACATGCCCACTTCAATGTCTATGGCTTCCGCGTGGGAAATGTGGCTTACTGCACCGATGTAAAAACCATTCCCCGCTCATCTTGGCGGCTGCTGGAGGATCTCGATGTGCTGGTGCTGGGCTGTCTCAGGCGAAAATCCCACCCCGCGCACCTCAGCCTCGATGAGGCGCTGGAGGTGATCGATCGGGTGCGCCCCAAAAAAGCATTCCTCACTCATATCTCCCACGATTTGGACCACGATGAGCTCTGCCGGGAACTGCCACCCGATATCGCTCCCGCCTACGATGGCCTTTCCTTTGAGATCACCTGAAATAATTTCCACCCCATCAAGCGTGAATTCCATGCAACCCATGCCCCCACCCCAATTGCTTGAAGAGCTGACACGCCACGGGCAAGATCACTTACTCGCCAACTGGGACACACTGAACAACTCCGACCGCCACAATCTGGTCGAGTCCCTGTCGCGGTTTAATTTCCTCGAACTGAAATCGCTTTATGCCAAAAGGTTCGAGCCGGCAAAGCTGCCCGACCTTTCCACCGCCGAGGCTCCCCCACTTCAAATCGACCAGCCCGATGTCGCACTCGAGGCTTTGGGCTCGGTCGCATTGCAGCGTGCCCGCGTCGCCGTGGTTTTGGTCGCCGGCGGACA
>CAIWHS010000156.1 GCA_903912515.1 uncultured Planctomycetaceae bacterium | reverse complement strand
GTCCGGGGCTCAGGTGCCTAGCTTCAGTTCCAAGTCTTGGTTGCCAGACTTCACATCCACCACCTGGCCATTGCCTTTGGTTTTAGCCGTGATGCCTTTCAAGCCAGTCACCTCCACCCGTTGGGGGCCAACGGGCAAGTTTTCAATTTTGAATGCGCCGGCTGAAATGGTAGCCTCGCGGTCGTCTCCCATTCCTTCTGGGGAGCGAAAAACTACCTTGCCCGTAGCAATCGGTTGACCAGCAAAAAGTGCTTTTCCCTGAATGGTGCCAGTTGGCTTGGTTTCGCCACCACAACCGGCCAAAAGAAGTAAGGCACCTGGAAGGAACAAGAAAAAACGGTTCATATTGCTTCAGGGCCCCTTTCGCCGGTCCGGATACGGACACAATCTTCAAGCGGGATCACGAAAATCTTGCCATCCCCTATTCTGCCTTCCTGCCCGGTTCTGCCGGCTTCAAGAATGGCATTCACGGTAGGCTCGACAAAGTCCTCGTTCACGGCGATTTGAAGTTGAACCTTCCGAACAAGACTCATTGCCAATTCATGGCCCCGGTAAATTTCACCGCGGCCCTTTTGCCTTCCAAAACCCTGCACATCGACAATAGTGAGACGGAAAACCTCCACCCGGTTGAGGGCTTCCTTGACGGCTTCCAGCTTGCTGGGCTGAATGGTCGCAAGGATGAGCTTCATGGTTTTTTAGCTCCGCAAGGTGATAGCGCGGCAATTTTTTCGAGGCGTTCGATTTCAACCGGATAATTGTCAAAACGCAAAGTGTAGTGGCTTTCAAACCATTTGCGAATGTCTGGTAGTGCACCAGGGTCAAAACCAGGGCGGACCATCCAGGTTCGGGTCGAGTCGGGCACTCCCTCGTCAGTCAGGATATCGCCATCATCCACCACCACGCGGCCGCTCTTGATCACCATGCGGGGCAGGGCGAACATGCGGCGCTTGTCGTGATCAGGTTGGTACAGGGTGATATCTGCGTCAGCCCCGGGGGCCAAGGATCCTTTATTGACAAGGCCCAGCATGCGGGCAGGGGCGGCCCTCGTGATGATGGCGATTTCATTAAGGGTGTATTCGCGTGTCAGTTCAGCCAGGCGTGAACGCATCAAAATGCCAGGATGGGCGCGTTTGAGAGCCTCGTCCCGATGGCCTTTGTCCATCAATAGTGCAATGATCTCCGGATAGGCCAAAAAACTTCCGCCATTGGGATGGTCTGTGCTCATGGCGATTCGCCACGGGTCTTGGGCCAGAAGGTACCATTCCAAACCAATGGCCCATTGCAATGCGTGGACCATTTTTTTTTCGCGGTAAGTGATCGGAACAATGCCACAGCCCGCTTCGAGTTCGGTGTCTGCAGATGTCCAGCGCCTACCGGTCACCTTGTGCAAAAAATAACCCAGAGGGCCATCCCCGGTCATGCTGGTTGTTTCGCCGAACATCACTTGGCCTACATCCACCGTGATTTCCGGATGGTTGTTGAACCATTCGGCCAATTCGGCAGTTTTAGAGCAAAACGTACTTTGATCTCCGGTTTTGCCGCCATAACTATGAAACTGGATGTGGGTGAAGTGCGCTTTTCGGCCTTCCAGCGCCTCCATGGTGGCAAGTGTGGTGTTGAAATTGCCGGGCAGTCCCAAGTTGTTGCAATGCACATGAATTGGGTGGGGCAACCCCAGATCCATTGCCGCTTGGGCCAGACCCCTAACCACTTGGCGGGCTGTACAGCCAATATGGGGCAAAGGCTCGTCCAAGGAGTGGATGTTACCCATTCCCGATTTCCAGGCCTCCACGCCGCCGGGATTCACCACCTTGATTGCATAAGCTCCGGCTGCCTCCAGAATCCAGCCTGCAAATGCCTTGAGACGCTCCTGCTCTCCTTTGGCTATTTGCGAAAGGGCATAATGGTTGTTGCCCAGCAGAATGAAGAACCCCTTATCGATAAGGGGCGTGTCACGAAACTCCTCGTGAGCATGGCGGGCAGCCAGAGGTGCTATGGCGGCATCGAAAGCGGTTGTGTAACCGAGACCCGAATAAAGGTAACCGGTGGCAAAGGTGCTAGGCACGCTGCCAGTTGAGCCGGAGCGAGTGGCCCGATGGTGTGATAGATGCCGCTCCACCGGCGTGGTCTGGCGTTTGTCCTCCGGTCGCATACGCCGGGCCAAGTTCACCTTGGGGCCGGCGATGTGCGAATGCATGTCCACGCCGCCTGGCATCACCACATAGCCTGTGGCATCGATTCTGCGCACAGTGGATTCTTCCAACTCGCGACTGGATGGGGGGGCGATCATCCGTCCCAATTCCATCCACAAATCCATCACTCTGCCGTCGATCTGGTTGGCAGGGTCGTAGACAGTTCCACCAGCCAATACTGTTAATTCGCGCCTTGCCATTAGACCGGCTCCCCGGATTTCGCAGGTAAGCCGGCTCGCAATTGGGCAAGGATGGCGAATTCCAGTTGGGCCAAAACTTCTTCGTCACTGGCAAGGGGTGAGCTTATAACCGCCTTGAGGGGCAATGAAATGTCATCCATTCTGTACACAGTTCCAGTTGTGGCGGTGGCCAATGGGGCTGTGCGTATCACGACTTTGGCAGAAACAGATTCTTTGAGATCCACATTGCCGACCATTATCCATGGAATGCCGGCCAAACTTTTTAAGTGGTTTTGGGAAAGATAATCGGATGGTTTCACCCCCACCAACAGTGCGGCATCTGGTTCATTTCGTTCCAGCAATGCAGCGGTGGTGAATTCTCCCGGGTTATATTTGGGAAAGCCCCTGGCCAGATTGATGCCAAACGGATAACCGGTTTGCCAGCAGGCCACGCTATCGCTTCCGGTTGGGTTGCCGGCACCCCGCAATGGGCGCGCGTAAAAGCGTGTATGTGCGTTGATGTCGTGGGCTAATCCAACAGCGGCATCGGCGTTTAGATGGTGGCCCGTCCCCGTCATCAAGCCTTGTCCGAAGAAAAGTACGCCAAATCGACACGATTTCATTTTGGCGGCCAACTCGCACAATTGGTCGATGCCAACGCCGTTTGCTTCCTCATCAAAATTGCCAACATCCAGACCTTGGACCAATGCCCGTAAAGTCCACAAGATTTCAAAATCGCGGCCAGGTTTTGGTTTTAGCCACAGGTCTGCCTGGCGGGCAGTTTGGTTGTCTTCTGGATCAACCACTACTACAAACCGGCCACGCCTACCCAAAGGCACATGAATTCCGGGCGGATGGATGGAGTAGCGTTCGGTGTGTCGGGGATGGGTGCGGTCTGGATCAGCACCCCAAAAAACAACAAAATCTGCCCGATTGCGCACCTCGCCTAATGAGCAGGCGATTTCTCCAACCCCCTGAAAAGCTAAACCGGTTGGGCCTTGGTTGAAGGAGGCCGTGGTGTCAAGGTTTGCGCCTAGCCAATCGGCCATAGCCACCACTCGCGCAGCAGCTTCGCAAGTGATGCGCTCCAAGCCAAAAATCAAGGAATTATTTGCTTGGCAAAGCACCAATGCAGCGTGCTGAATGGCTTCAGCAAGTGAAACCTGCTTTCCGTCTACCAAAGCGGGTGGCCCGGTTGCGGTGGTTTGGGAAAACCATTCTTGGCCTTTAACGCAGCCCCGGGTGTTGACCTCCAGATTGTCTTCCTGAGGACGGAGGACGATGTCGTCGCACAAACAACCGCAACCCGCACAAATGGCGGGTTGCGAAATGCCCAATGAGTTTGCAAAGCCAACCGGCAAAGGGGAGGGCATTCTGAAAACCAACGCATGAGCCGAAATACAGAGCTGATTGATGTTTATCAGAATACCCGAACCGGACACTTTCGTCGATTGATTGCCCTTGGGGTCCATTTGAGAACCAGTCAGGCAGAGATATCCCTTGAAAGCAGTTACTCGTTGGCCAGGGCTGCAACATGGTGGCTTGCAGCCTCGCCCAATCGTTTTAAGTTGTATCCGCCTTCCAGAAGTGAAACGATGCGTCCGCCGGCGATGTCGTTGGTCACCTGCACCAGACGCTTGGTTAGGTCGCTAAAAATGGCTGGATCCAAACCGATGTCTCCAACCGGGTCATCAACGCACGCATCGAAACCCGCACTCAGCAAGACTAATTGCGGCTTGAAGGCTGCGATATGTTCGATGGCTCTATCCATCAGTCCGAGATAGGAGGCCCAGGAAATGCCAGGTTGGGCGTTGAAATTCCAGTTGGTTCCCAGCCCTTTGCCTGTTCCTGTTTCCGATTGAGCCCCTGTGCCTGGATAAAATCCTTGCCCGTAACGGTGGATGCTGATGAACCCAACACTGGGATCGGAATAAAAAATGTCTTGGGTACCATTGCCGTGATGGACATCCCAATCAAGGATCAAAACACGGTCTAGCCCGTGTTTTGCCTGTGCATGCCTTGCTGCCACAGCAGCCGTGTTGATCAGGCAAAAACCCATCGCCTTATCGGGCGTCGCATGATGGCCTGGAGGGCGAATAGCGCAAAAAGCCCGTTTCGATTGGGTATTAGTTTCCAAAACCGCATCAACGGCGGCGCATACAGCACCGGCTGAAAGCAAGGCAATATCCGCAGACTGGCCACATATGGGCGTGTCAGCGGTGAGGTATCCACCTCCATCGGCTGACAGCTCAAGGGTGTGCTGGAACATTGACGGCGAATGCACCCTGTAAACCGAGTCCAAGGCGACCGGCCTATATTCACGGGCTGTGAGTTTTTGGGTCAGGCCCTCGCGCGCAAGCGATTCCCAAACCGCCCGCAACCGGTCTGGTCGCTCGGGATGCCCGGTGCCAGTGTCGTGTTCCAGATGACGCTTGTCGGTGAAATACCACATGATTTGCCCGCTATCGGTGGCTTACGGACTATTCCGTTTGCCTCCAGAATAATAGACAATCGCAGCAGGGCATGGTTTGCTTTTTTATTGCCAAAAACCCTTGTTTTGAAAGGTTTTTTACCTGGAAAGCAAGAAGATTTTCCAGGTAATTTGCGAAATTCAGTTCGATTCATCAAATGGCTTTATTGCTGCTGCTGGTGCTGTTGCTGGCGATAAAGAATCCTTTGAAACTGCCGGGCTGAAGGGCGGTGTGCACCTCTTTGGGGATTGTTACCCGTTTCCGTTTTTGCACCTTTTAGGGGTAGGGTTTCGCTGTCAATCCACTCTGCAGGCAAGCGCAATACAGGTTCAACTCGCACGGAAACTTGGATGTCTTCGGTCGCCATTCCGCGCCATGCGCCTCGGTTGGGGGGCACATCATTGTAGTCGCACCCTATGGCCACCTGAACATGGTCATCGCCAACAAAGCACTTGTGGGTAGGGTCTAGGTCAACCCATCCGCATAGTTGGCCACACCAAACCTGAACCCATGCATGGGTGGCCATTTCCCCGGGTTGGTGGATGTAGCCGCTTACATAACGGGCTGCCATGCCCAGCCGTCTGCATAGGGAGATGAAGATATGGCTAAAGTCCTGACAAACACCTGCCCCAAGGGCAACAGCCTCGGAGGCTTTGGTGTTCGCCTCAGTGCTCATTTTTTCATAGCGAATGGTTTGTGAAACAGATTGGATAAGGCTGTTTAAAAAATCTTCAATAGGGGTGTCCAGCGCAAGATTGATTGAGGCCGCCATTTTTTCAAGCCACTCGCCCCCATCTGCTTGGGGGCTATGGCCCAAATAATCCATCGCCTCAACCGTGAGGCTGTCGGAGCCGATTGCGCTTCCCAGTTGCAATCCTGCAAGGCGTTCCTTGGCAGGACGGCGGTGAGTCCTTACATAGCTGGTCGCCCGAACCAAGATCTTTTGGCAAGGTGCCAGAAGGGTGATCAATTCCACTCGATTGCCATGACCATCCCTGTAGGGGGTTGTGGGGGCCAGAGGCGAAACATGTAGCCGGTAACCCAGGCTTGTTTGCTCCTCATTGGAAAATGGTGCCATTCTTAGTTCGAAAACATGCTCAAAAACAGGTTCTGAATAGTTCAATGCGGTTTCGTGGTCAATGCGCAGAAGCATGATTTACCTCTCGATGATAATTTGCCTTGGTTGAATTTGTCAGGTGAAGCATTCTCGCGCGATTTCGGCACCAACCTGGGAGCAGGTGTTTTGAATTTGGCCGAGAAAATCTACAAGGCCACGATCGAGCACATCCTCTGGTTCGAGGTAGCGCAGATCACTTTCCAGCCTTCCCAGGAGTCGTTCAGCCTCGCTTATGTATTTCATGAAACCTGAGCCTGAAATCTCTTGGAGTGATTCAAGGCACCTTTTTAGGCTGAAACGCAGGGAGCGGGGGAAGTCTTGTTCCAAAAGGAGAAAACGCAGACTGCCTTCAGAGGTGATCTGGCCGCGGAATCGTCGCAGAAAGGCATCCTTTGCTCCTACCGACTTCAACATGCCTGACCATCGAACCTCTTCCAATTCACCGCGCTGCCCGGAGGAACCGCCAGCACCGATCAGAAGGACATGGGTTGCCGAACTGGCAAGGATGCGGCTGGTCATGTCAATCCGTTCAAGGAAGCAACCGAGCTGCAGAAATTGATAGGGTTCATCACGGGGCAGGGTGTCGTTCACCAAACCACCAGTCAAGACACAAGCGCGTTTCACCCAGTCAAGAAACCGCGTTGGTGAGGCTAAAAATCGGCCCCTCGCCCTACGACTGATCATGGCCAGATGCATGCGATTAACTTGGTTCCATACCTCAGCACTTAGAGACTCTTGGGTACTTCTGGCGTTCTCTCGGGCAAGGGTGACCATAGACCGGATTGAGTGCCCGTCTTCGGCTTTGAAGGCCAGCCAATGCAGCAGATCGGCGGCTGATAATCCAGGTTTGGTGGCCGAATATTCATTCCAACTTGCACGACAAGCCAATATGTCGAGAATGGTTTCGAGTGGTCCGTAACCATTGCTTTCTTCGGGGTTTAAACCCTCCATACCCCCGTCAAATTCCATCAAATAAGCTTGATCCATCAGCCGGGCCAAGCCGTCGGCGCGTTCAATGTAGCGCGCCATCCAAAATAGATTTTCGGCTACGCGGCTCAACATGCTAGGGTTCCTCGACCGGGCATTCTAGGCAAGCACCCAGGTGTCTTTGCTACCACCACCTTGAGAACTGTTCACAACCAAGCTGCCCTCAGGCAAAGCCACTCGGGTCAACCCACCTGGCAAGACCGTAATTTCCTCCCCGTAAAGCACAAAGGGACGAAGGTCGATGTGGCGCCCGCCCAGTTTTCCATCCACCAAGGTTGGGTGCTGGCTGAGCTGGATGGTTGGTTGCGCGATGTACCCGCGCGGATTGACGGCGATTTTGGCGGCAAAATTATCACGCTCTTCCTTGGTGCTGGCAGGGCCTATCAGCATGCCGTAACCGCCCGAACCATCCACGGCCTTCACCACCAATTTGTCGAGGTTGGCAAGAATATGCTGCCTGTGGCTTGGTACCAAAGGCCTGAATGTTTCAACATTTTCAAGGATGGCATCCTCACCTAAATAATAGCGGATGATGTCGGGGACAAAAGGGTATATGCCTTTGTCATCCGCCACACCTGTACCTATGCCGTTTGCCAAGTTCAGGCGCCCGGAACGGTAGGCACCCAAGAGGCCGGGAACGCCGAGGATACTGTCAGGGCGGAAAGTCAACGGGTCGAGAAATGGATCGTCCACACGGCGATATAGCACATCGATCCGCTTTAAACCGCTCGTGGTTCGGGCGTGAAGGTGGCCGTTTTCAAGCAGTAAATCTCGACCTTCTACCAGCTCGACGCCCATGCGTCGGGCAAGGAAGCTGTGCTCGAAATAGGCCGAGTTGTAAAGGCCTGGGGTGAGCACCGCAATGCGCGGGTCATCACCTCCACTAGGGGCGACATGGCGAAGCATTGCCAAAAGTCTTGCTGGGTAATCGTCAACCGAGCGAATTGAATATTCACCAAAAAGAGGCGAAAATACCTGCTTCATCACCTGACGATTTTTCAAGACATAACTAACACCCGAAGGAGTGCGGCCATTGTCTTCCAGCACCAGATAATTGCCCGACTCGTCACGAATGAGGTCGGTGCCGCAAATATGAATGTAGATGTCACGCGGCACCTGGATACCGTGCATTTCCCGGCGGTAAGAGGTGCAGCCTAAAACAAGTTCAGGGGGCACCACCTTGTCGGTCAAAACTTTCCGGTCGTGGTAGACATCGTGTACAAAAAGATTCAGGGCCCTGATTCGCTGCTTTAGACCCCTGTCGACCTTGTCCCACTCGGCCGCAGGAATGATGCGGGGGATCGGATCGAAGGGCATGATTCGTTCAAGGCCCTGGCCTCTGCCATAAACCGTGAAAGTGATTCCTTGCTGCCGCATGGAAAGGTCAGCCAATTTTTGGCGCCGTTCCATATCCTCGGGGCTGAGTGTGGCAAGATTTTGCGAAAGCTCAGCGTAATGAGGGCGAGTGGTCCCGTTAGCCGCCTGACATTCGTCAAAACCCTTGGGCTGATACCCATCAAACCAGCCGCGTTTCTGGTTTTTTGAGGCGGCGAGCATGATCCACCACATTGAGATCGGGCCATACCAATTTCGGATTGGACGTAGTGGGCAACTACCGTGCCGGAAAATGGCATATGGTGTTTGTTTTCAACGTTTTAAGCGGAATTCGAAAGGAAATATTCGTAAGGATGTGACTGGGATTTCGTAAGGATGTGACTGGGATACTGTGGGCTGCACAAAAACAGGGCACGATAGGCTTGGTGAACGGGCAGTGGGGGTCAGCGGCTTAAACGATGGTACCAAAGGAGCAAATCCTGCCTGTTTGCCGGATCCTGTTCCAAAACAATGTCGAATTCCACACGGGCCTCTTCGCGTTTGTTTTGGCGGTATAAAGATTCCACCAACCTTTGGCGGGCCACCAGAATAACCGGCTGAAACTTCAGCCAATCCCGTGTGGTTTTTTCCAGTGCTGGCCAATCTTTCAGATCTAGCAAAATGGCAGAAAGCAGGTCATAGGGGCCCCCTGTTTTGGGGGTCAGTGCCACCAGATCCCTGGCGATTTTTTCCGCTTCCTTGCCATTTCCAGAATAAAAATAAGACGAAGCGAGGTTGTAGAGGCATTCCTCGTGTTCAGGGTGCAAGCGGTTCAATCGTTTTAAATAAAAAATCGATTCTTCCGGATTTGAATTCCTAAGGCTCTGGCCCAGTTCCAAAAGTGTTGCAGGGTCATCCGGCCATGCTTCCACTGCTCGTTTGAGCAAGGGGACAGACCTTTCGTCCAAGATTTTGCCGATATTGGCCGGTTGGTTTTGCGCCTGACGCACCATGGCGATTCCCAAATCCCTCTCCTGGTCCAACTTCGAAACGCGATTGGTTTCCTTGTAACGGACCAGGGGGTTTTCTTCGGGTTTTAGTGGGCGGGTTTTGTTTTCGACAGCATTGCTAGGCCTTTTCAACAGATTGTGATCAGTCAACGCCACATGGACAATGTCTGAAGCGCCATTTTTTGGCATGTGGCATTTCGCGCAGGCATCCGCCTTGGCCTCGCGATCGGCCTTAGGAGCTGAACACTCAGGGGCTTTGCCCACTTTGTCGGCAACAGTGTGGCATTGGGCGCATTTTTGCCGATAAAAAGAATCACGCTTTTCGGGTTCTGGTTCACCATGCGGGTCGTGGCAGGTTGAACAGCCCATAGTGCCGGCTGATTTTTGGTGGCACTGACTGGATTCCATCTGCTCAACCTGACCAACAGCCTTGAATTTGTCAGCCACTGCCGGGTGCTTGATGAACACTGTCCAAAAATCTTCCAACTCGAGCCCTGGACGAAATTCCCGTTGGCGGCGTCCTCGCCGTTCCACGCGCATGGCTCCCTGAAGGTGGCATTGATTGCAGACCGAGTTTCTAGGGCCAGGTTCAAGCCGTTTTGGATTGACAATGGTTGGATCCGGTTTGCCAGCTTCGGAGGGGGGAGGGCCCAGGTGGTTGAACCAATAATCCACATGGTCTCCTGCCGGCCCATGGCAGCGCTCGCAACCAACACCTCGCGAGCGCTCGGTCAGGGGTTCGAATTTGGGATTAAACGAGTCTAATGTTTTTGATTCGCCAGCATGACAATAAAGGCACTGTGGGTTGACCACGCGGGAAAAGTGCCGGTCACTGCCAAAGCCTGGCGATAAATCCCATATTCCCTTGGTGCCATACCAACTGATGGGGGATTGGGAGAAACGGCCGTCCACCTCAATCAGGTAGGATTTACCCCGTTTGCCCGATCCAATCCCAACCGAAACCCGTTCTTCCTCACTGGCTAAGCATTTACCATCCCTGTCTAGTGCTTCGCTGTGCCAAAGTTTGTCGCCTTCTCGCCGAATTGAAAAAGTCATCCCGTTTGACTGGAATGTGGCATTCTTCCC
>CAIWHS010000155.1 GCA_903912515.1 uncultured Planctomycetaceae bacterium | reverse complement strand
GTGGTGCTGCCTGGCGGGTTGAGAGTGGACCATGTCGAGTTCATGAGCAGCCCCATACCGCTGGGGCCTTTAGCCATACCCTTTAGCTACTTTCTGTTTTTGGGTGCCATCAACGCCGCCAATTTGCTGGATGGAATGGATGGACTGCTGACCAGCGTGGGGTTGGTAGGGTCGGTCACCTTGGCAGTTTTGGCTTACCTTTCGGGGCAAACCCTCACTTTGTTGCTGGCGGTGGCGCTGGCCGGGGCCTTGATGGGGTTCCTCACCTACAACCGTCCGCCTGCGAGCGTCTATTTAGGCGACAGCGGCAGCATGTCGGTGGGGCTGTTGCTCACCATGATGGCAGTAAACTTGGAACGCAGAGACGATGCTCCATTGCCCTTGGCTCTGCCAGTCTGCCTGTTGTTTTTGCCCATATTCGACACCGCTGCGGCTATTGTTCGCCGTAAATTGACGGGCAAAAGCATTTACACAGCTGATCGGGGGCATTTGCACCATTGTCTGGCTAGGGCCGGCTGGAAACCTGCCCATGTGATGATAATGGTGGCTTTTTTGGGCTTGATCACCTCGCTGGCTTTGGTTTTGGCCTTCCGCTGGCATGATGACCGGGTCGCATGGGCCACTCTGGTTTTTTTGGGCCTTGGATTTGTGGTGCTAGACCTGTTTGGCAAATCGGAGTGCCGGTTGATTTATGCCCGCTTGAAGCAGGCCTTCACCCACAAAGGTACCCATGATTCAGAAAACATCGGCATGCAAGTGCGGCTGCAGGGGACGGGCCCGTGGGAAGAATTGTGGGATGAATTGCTGGCCAAGGGCCTCGAACTGAACCTGCAGGCAATTTGCCTGGATGTCAATATGCCTGTGGCCCATGAGGCTTTCCACGCCCGCTGGAAGCGTTTGGGTGGCGGTCTCGATACCGACAAATGCTGGAAAACCGAGCTGCCCGTCATCCTCCGTGGCATGGTGGTTGGCCGCCTGAGCCTGCAGGGCGACCCGCAAGATGAAACGGTTTGGCGGGTTTTAGCGCAGATGCAGCCCCTGCTATCCCGTTTTGAGCAGATGATTCAGGCTCACCAGCCTGTGAAGAGCCCTGTTCATCAGCTAGCATAAGAGTTCAGGATTTCGCTCATCGATTGAAAGCCCCGGAACCTGTTCGGGGGTATTCCGCGTTTCCAGAGGGCACCGTTCCATGTCCGCCGGATTGCAAACCAAAATGAATGAAATGGCGCTTCAGGGCCATCAAGGCACCGGTGGTGCCATTGAGGGCTTTCGCGCACCAGAAGAAGCCCTGAACATCCTGCGCATTCTCCAGCAGCGCATGGGTTTGATTATTGTCATGGCGATTATCGGGTTGGTGGCAGGCGGGTTGTTCACGCTGCGGGTGCAACAGTTCTACGCCGCCAGCGTTGATCTGATGGTGTTAAAGAAAAAAGGTGAAATAGGGGGCGATTTCCGCACCGCCATTTTGGACGACTATGTCCAATTGCAAGTGACTGTCATCAAGAGTGATCAGGTTCTGAAGGAAGCCGCCACGCTGTTGCAGCAGGGTGAATTCGCCTCGGGTGTGGCCCAAGCTGGTGGCACAGATTCCAAACCATTGACCGATGCGACCAGCGGGGGTGCCAATCCGTCGCCCATCAATCCGTTTCAAGGGCGCGAGATTCAAAACATCATTGATTATCTCAAAGGGGGTATCACCGTCACCAAGGCCAAAGAGGCAGGGGCCATGACGGCTTCCAACAATGTGTTGCAAATTCGCTTTCAAAGCGTTTCCAACACCGAGTGCGTGCAGGCCGTCAAGGCGATAGTCAAGGGTTACAAAAACTGGCTGGATTTGAAATACAATCTGGCAAACGACATGCAGATGACCCGCCTTGAGCGCACGGTCACCAATTCGCGACGCGAGTCGCAGCAAATGCGGGACGACCTCAGGCTGGTTGAAGAGCAGTTGCAGAAGAACTCAACCAGCGGCGTGGTCTTCCAGCAACGTGTGCTCCAAGACAAAGCAAGCGGCCTAATAAACCGTCTCGACCGCGTGAAGGCGCGTCAGGAAGAGTTGACCGATCAAATGAGACTGGCCGGCACCCTGAGCCAAGCCGACCTTCTGCCCAGCAACGCTGACAACCCCGCCTCGGAAATGAACCTCACCCGCAATCAGGAAATCCGCCTGATTGAGCGCAAGGTGAAGCAGCTAACCCGTCAGGGCTTGGGTAAGGATCATCCGGATGTGAAAAATCTGACCGAAGAAATCACCGAAATCAAAAGCTACAACGAGAAGTTGGCAAAAGGTTTGATCCCCAAGGGGCCTGATGGCAAACCTTCTGCCTTTCCGGGCCTGGGCGAAGACGAGCTTTTCAGTAACAAGGCGCAAGGTCTGTTGCAGCACTATGGTACCCGGATTGAGGAATATGAAACCGAGCTGGGTAAGGTGAAAGATGAGTTGCAGGCGCTGCAGACCGATCTCGACAAGCACAAAGAGATGGAGACCAAGAAGATTGAATTCAATCGCAAGATTGAGCGGGCCGATCGAGAGGTGGAATTCACCGAGCAAATGAAGCAGCAGTATCTGATGACCAAAGAGCATGGCGGCTACGAGGCCCAGGAGTTGGGCCGCATTCCCGAAATTGGTAGCGAGATACCCAGCCGTAAATCTTTGATGGTGGTGGCGGGTGGCATCTTTGGGGCGGCGTTGGGCGGTGGCTTGGCATGGCTGCTGGAGCGCTCTGACCGCACCTTCCGCTCACCCGAAGATATTCGCCAGAGGCTGGGCTTGCCGGTGTTGGGCCATGTGCCGCTATTCCCCCCCATGGACGAGGAAGAGAAGGCGCTCTGCAAGGTCGACCCATCGCTTATTTGCTTCCACAATCCCAAAAGCCAAGAGGCGGAATTCTTCAGGGGCTTGCGCACGGCGCTTTATTTCAGCACCCAGGGCCAAGGCAATCAGGTGTTGCAAACCACCAGCCCCACCGCAGGCGATGGCAAGTCGACCACTTCTGCCAACTTGGCGATTTCGATCGCGCAATCGGGCAAGAAAATCGTTTTACTCGATGCCGACTTCCGCAAGCCTCGTGTGCACAAGATTTTCCGTCTGGAGCAGCCCGAAGTAGGTTTGGCCAGCGTGATGAATGGCGATGCCACACTGCAAGAAGCCATCCACACCTGCGAGGTGCCCGGGTTGCACCTGATACCCTGCGGGCCAAGGCCGGCTAATCCGTCTGAGCTTCTCACCTCGCCGCGGTTTTCCGAGGTGATTGAAGAGCTGCGCAAGCTGTATGACATTGTGATGGTGGATACCCCGCCCATTTTGGCGGTGAGTGATCCGAGCATTGTCGCGCCGCGGGTGGATGGCGTGTTGATGGTGATGCGGGTGACCCGAAACGGGCGACCAGCCGCCGAGCAGGCTGCTGAAATTCTGGGCACTTTGGGTGCCAAGGTGCTAGGCGTGGTCATTAACGGATATGACCCACGCGAGGCAGGCAAATATGGCTACGGTTATGGCTATGGCTACAAGTACAGCTATGGCTACAAGTACGGTTACAAATATAATTACGGTTACAACTACACCGACTACGAGTCGTACACCGACGACGAGGATGAGGAGAACGAGGCGGCTAATGCCGAGGGGAAAGTGAAACGTGGCCCATCGATGGCCTCGCGCGTGTTGCCTAACCTGGTTCCCCGCATCCAAACCAAGCGGCTGCCTTCCAAGCCCGCATCGGAAACCAAGCCGCCAGAAACTCCTGAATCGACTTAGGGTAGTTGATGGGTATTCGTCCGGCGAAAGACCTCTGGACACAGGTCCAGAGGTCATCGGTCTCATTCGGTTTTCAGCTTTGGTGATCAGGCCGATTGAAGAACTGGCTGGCAGGACGGGAGCAAGGTGTGAAGGTCCTCCCTCGGGGTGACCGGCAACCGGTCGAGGGTATTCTTCAGGTACTGCCAGGGATTGATGCTGAACTTCTTGCAGGTCTCGGTGAAGCTGGCCAGGATCGCTAGGGCCCTTCCGCCCCGGTCCGAGCCGAAGAACAGCCAGTTCTTCCTCCCGATCGCGAAGTGCTTCACCGCCCGCTCCGCCGTGTTGTTGTC
>CAIWHS010000154.1 GCA_903912515.1 uncultured Planctomycetaceae bacterium | reverse complement strand
TTTGTTCACAAGCAATGTTTGGCCCGGAAATACCAACCGCGGGTCAGCCCATACTTCAAATGTGCCTTCCGATTTTTGCCCGTCCACAGTCAGCACCGCCTTATAGGTCCCAGGCGATACGGGCACGCCGCTTGCCGGATTGCCCATATCCGCCAAAGCTTTGGGAATGATCCGCGCTGGGCTATGGCTCAGGTCCCAATAGAACCGGTTTATCCCCTCCTCTGCCGGTATTTCCGGGTGCTGAATCTCAGGAAACTGGCCATCAGGTGAATTGCCTGGTTTTTTCTTCTTGTGCTTCGACCCATCCAGAAACGCCACCCGTTTACCCGCGCTGTCCAGTATTTCCAGCGTGGGGGCAACCTTCGGTTTCGCTTTCAGGTGATATTGGATCAACGCTCCAGCAGCCGGATTTTCACCCAAACCTATTTCCTGCCCGTGGCTCACCGTGCCACTCAAATGCCAACTGACTGCCGGCCTGATCGGAAACAGGTGAGCAGTTTTCTCCCCATGCTCTTCCTTCCAGGTTCGAACAGGGTTCAGGTCATCCAGTATCCAAATCGAACGACCATTCGTTCCCACAACCAGGTCGCCCTGATGCACCTGCAGGTCATGCACCGCCACCGTGGGCATGTTCAAGCGCAAGGGTTCAAAACTGTCACCCCCATCATTACTGAAAAGCACGCCCCGTTCACTGCCCACAAACAGCAGGTTTTTTTGTACCGGGTCTTCCCGAACCACATGCAGGTAAGTGCTCCCATCCAACTCCTCGCCCAGCCGTTCCCAGGTGGCCCCAAAATTGGTCGTTTTCCAAAGGTAAGGCCGGTAATTGTCCAGCCGGTGCGCATCCACAACCAGCCAAGCCGTCCCAGCATCGTGCGGCGAGGCCTCAAGGCAACTCACTGTGCCCCAGTCCGGCAAATCCGGAATGTTTTTCGTCAGGTTAGTCCAAGTTTTGCCATCGTCCCGTGACAAATGCACTAGACCATCGTCCGTTCCAGCCCAAAGTAACCCTTTTTGCTTTGGTGATTCCGCCAGGGCGAATATAGTCCCATAAAATTCGGCCGTGGTGTTGTCCCCGGTGATCGGCCCACCAGACCATTTCATTTTTGATCGGTCATTCCGCGTCAGATCAGGGCTCACTTGCTCCCAGTTTTGCCCGTTGTTTGTGGTACGAAACAGGTGGTTGCCAGCATGGTAGACCACCTTGGGGTCATGATGTGAAATCACAATCGGCGCCGTCCACTGAAAGCGAATCCGCAGGTCCTCCGCTCCGTGGCCGGAAGCGTTATAAGGGTAAATGCTGATATTACGGGCCTGTTTAGTGCGATGATCATAGCGTGTGATAATCCCGGCATATTCACCCGAGAAAACCACATCCGGTTCCGTGGGGTGTGGCATGCTGTACCCTGTCTCACCACCACCCACTCCATACCAATCAGCCAGCGGAATTCCCATGTACCGCAGCGAATTCGAGGGGCCCGATGCGGTGCCCTGATCCTGCATGTTCCCCATCACCCGGTAAGGCAACCGGTTGTCACATGCCACATGATAAAACTGGGCGATGGCAAGGGCGGGCGCGTGCCAGCTCTTGCCGCCATCCGTGCTGATATCCACACCGCCATCATTGCTGTTGATCATGCGCCTGGGGTTTTGCGGGTCAATCCACAAATCATGGTGGTCTCCATGGTGCGGGCCCTCAACAGGCGTGAATGACTTACCACCATCAATGCTTTTCAAAAGCGGCACCTGCGGGCACCAGACAATATCCGGGTTCTTTGGATCCACGGTGAGCGTTGTGTAATACCATGCCCGCTGACGAATGGCCCGGTCCTCATTGACCTTCACCCAAGAACCTCCGCCATCATCGGAACGGAACAGCCCTCCCTTGTCGGCTTCAATCAACGCATATACCCGCGATCCATCCGAAGGGGCCACTGCCACGCCCACTCGCCCCCAAGGCCCCGGTGGTAGCGACTCTTCATCCAACACCTTGGCCGGCTTGGTCGGTTTCTTTTTGGGCTTGGCGTCAGGGCCAATCTTGTCCCAAGAATCACCCCCATCCCGCGATACATACAAACCCGAACCCGGCCCGCCAGATGTCAGTTCCCATGGCTGCCTTCGTGTCTGCCAAAAACCCGCATAAAGGGTGCGCGGATTGGTCACATCAAAACACACATCACTGGCGCCGGTTTCATCATTAACAAAATGCACCTTCGACCAAGTGGATCCGCCGTCTGTCGTTCGATAAATACCCCGCTCGCTGTTGGGGCCAAAGGCGTGCCCTAACACCGCCGCAAAGGCAATGTTGGGGTTGGTGGGATGCACCGCCATGGTTCCAATGTGGCCGACCTGATTCCAAACATGCTTCCAGGTTTTGCCAGCGTCGGTCGATTTGAATATGCCAACCCCCGCGGCCACATTGCCACGAATGTTCGCCTCACCAGTTCCCACATAAACCACATTCGAATCGGATGGCGCCACCGCGATCGAACCGATCGAAGAACAAGGCTGATCATCAAAAATCGGCTTGAAGCTCAAACCACCATCCGTTGATTTCCACACCCCGCCTGCCGAAGTGGCCACATAATAGGTAAGCGGATCACCCGCCACGCCGCAGGCCCGCGACACCCTACCACCCGATGCGGGGCCCACACTGCGGTAAGCCAACTTTTCAAAATGTTTCGGTGCCTTTTGAACACTGTCCCCTTCACCCTCCTGACCTCCCACAAAAAGGCAGGCACAGCTAAAGGCAATAACGCTCAGGTTCATGGCAAGCACTCCCTTAAAAATCTTTCCCTTCATGCTAGCGACAACGAAAGATTTGTCAGACCGGGCTATAGGGGCCAATTTGGGTCTTTCAGCGATATTTACCGGTTGTAGCGGTTTTGCCTGTTCTTCTGTCCTATTTTTCAGGGCTTTTTCTTCCAAGTTTGGCCAAACGGAAGCCGCCCTGATTCTGTTCCAGCCTAGTTTTGCCCCGTTTTCCCCTACAATAGCCCTGCCAAAGGATCCCCAAAAATTTTCCAAATGCCCTAGGAACCAGTCATAGCACCATGTTCAGCTTGATTACATCAGAGGGAAAAACCACCTGGTTGCGCGAGTTGGCCGGTGCTGTCGCTGATTTGGGTGTTTTCGCCCCGCTGGCGGTGGCCTTGGTGGTAGGCAATGGCATGTCAGCCACTGCGGCCCTGCTGCCAGCCGGGTTGCTCTACCTGCTGGTCGCTCAGGTCTACCGTCTGCCAGTGGGGGTCCAACCACTGAAGGCATTGGCTGCGGTGGCCATTGCCAATGGTTTACCCCCCGAAACCATTGGCGCAGCGGCGTTGTGCATGGGCTTGCTATTCACCCTGTTGGGGGTTTCAGGGTTGCTTGACAAGTTAGCCAAGGTCTTCCCGCAATCGTTGGTCCGGGGAGTGCAAGCTGCAGTGGGGGTGCTGCTTATCCGCTCCGCCTGCATGTTGGTCTGGCTCCCTCCCCAACCCTTTCGACAATACTCCATAACCATGGATTGGAGTATTGCCCTCGCGGTCGGCGTGTTGGTCTTGGCTATTCGGTTAAGGCGAATCAATGTCACGCTGATTTTGGTCGCAGTTGGTTTGCTGGTGGCAATTTCCAGGTTCGACGGGGAAATGACATGGGGGCCTTCGGGCATGGTGGGTCCAAGTCTCGACCCTGCTATCTGGTGGACAGCCTTGGTGGCGTTGGTGCTGCCTCAGGCGCCACTCACTCTGGCCAATGCCTGCATCGCCCCGGTCGATGCGGCAAAGCACTACTTCGGTGACCAAGCCGAACGGGTCAAGCCGGGAAAATTGGCCATAACCCTGGGCCTTGCCAATTTGCTGGCAGGGGCAATTTCCGGTTTGCCGGTCTGCCATGGCTCAGGGGGCATGACCGCCCATGTGGCGTTTGGCGCTCAAACTTGGCGTGCCCCTTGCCTGATGGGGCTCGCCATGGTGTTTGTGGCTTTGGTGGCAGGGCAAGGATTGGGGCCGGTCTTTGCCGCCTTCCCAGTCGAAATTCTTGCCGGCCTGTTGGCGGCTGCGGGGGTGCTACACTTCACCCTCCTGGCTGCACTCAAAGGTTGGCCGGACAAGGTGGTTGCCATCACCGTGGGCATAGTGGGCGGCGCAACGCTCAACTTGCTCTGGGGTTTGTTGGCGGGGGCACTGCTGTTGATTCTGATGTGGACCTGGAAGAGGAGTTTGACCAATGCGCAAGAAAAAGGCAGTGGACCCGGTCGTTGAAAACGGCGTTTTTCGTGAGCTTTTTTCCGATGGCAGCCTGCAGTGCGAAGGCCCCATGGTCAATGGCCAAAAGCATGGTGAATGGAAATACTACCTAAAAAACGGCAACCTCAAAGCTACGGGTAAATATGATGCGGGAGTCATGGTGGGCCCATGGCAATGGTTTCGGGAAAACGGTCAGCCCCTCACCAGTGGAGCTTTCAAAGACGGCAAAAAAACCGGCCTCTGGAAGCGGTACCACCCCAACGGCAAACTCTACGACGAGGGGCTCTACGAGGCCGACAAGAAAGTGGGTGAATGGAAAGTTTTCGACACCACCGGCAAATTGTCCAAAACAACCCGTCACAAAGGATCTTGATTTGGTCAAATTTGCCACCAATGTGGTAGCCCAGAAAGCCGGCCAGCTCCAGGAGCACTCCTATCCAGCTTCAAAGAGTTGCCTGGAAGGTTCCTAAAAGGAACGAGGCAAAACCGTCATAAAACGGCCCGTGGTGCGTTGGTTGCGTTAGCAAGTTTGTTCCAGTTGCCATTCCAGCTACGCCATCCCGATGACATACGCTTGCGGGTGCCTTGAATGGTTGCAATCCAACTAAAATGAATCTGGCTTTTAAACCCCACCCGCAGGAATCGGTTCCTGACCCAACCGGTTCCCGTGCGGTTGGTGAGCCGGCCATTTCCGTTACAACCGTAACCATCCAACATTTGCACCATATCCATCTGCTCATTCAAGCCTAACCAATTGACCTACCCCGAAAACCGGGCAAGGCTTGAGCACCTTCTCTTGAAGGTCTTCTCAGGAACCTGATTGGGGAGAGTGTGCCATGATGGATATCACCCTGCGCAAGGTGTTGTCGGATCAGGAATTAAACGCCATCCGCGACCGCGCCAACTGCTGCCACGATGTGGTCCTACGCCACGATCTGGCCCGGCTTTTGGAAGAATTGGACAGGGTGCGATCCCTGAAAATTCCGGTGGTTCGTTTTGAAATTAGCAGGACCGCTGCCTGAACCAATAGCTACATCCCGTCGCCTGATATAATCAATAATCCCCGGTCAACGCCTGACTCGGGGATTTTACTTTTTTTGGATTATCCGCATGAGTGTGCTGCTCGGTGTGCAAGGACTGACAAAGGCTTTCGGCCAGCGACCATTGTTCAGGGATTTGGCGTTTGACCTGGCGGTTGGCGAGCGCATCGGCCTGATCGGGCCAAACGGCGCAGGCAAATCCACCCTCCTCAAGCTTCTGGCCGGAACCCTGCAGCCCGATGCCGGCCAGAGATTGGCCCGCAGAGGCGCCCGCATCGGCTACCTGGCCCAAGATGACATTTTCGAGCCCGGGAAAACCCTGCGCGAAGTAATCGTTGACGCTCTGGCGGGTGAGAATCTGGAAGACTACGAGCGGGAAACCCGCGCCGCCATTCACCTGACCCGGGTTGGTTTCACCGATCACGACCTGGTGGCTGAGAAACTGTCCGGCGGTTGGCGCAAACGGCTAAGCCTGGCCCGCGAGTTGGCATTTGAACCCGATCTCATGCTGCTCGACGAACCAACCAACCATCTCGACTTGCCCGGCATCCTCTGGCTTGAGCGCTTGCTGCGTTCGTCGAATTTTGGCTACTTGGTCGCAACCCATGATCGGGCCTTTTTGCGCGCCGTCGCCGATGAAATCATGGAAATCAACAAGGCTTACCCTGTGGGCTATTTCAGGTCGAAAGGAACCTACGAAGATTTCCAGACCCGCCGCGAGGAATTCCTCAGTGGCCAAGCCAGCCAGCAAGAGGCGGTGGCAAACCAGGTGCGTCGTGAAACCGAATGGCTGAGCCGCAAGGCCGCAGCGCAAACACGCAAAGCTGCCTCCCGTGTCGACGACGCCTACAAGCGCCGCGATGAGCTGGCCGAACTGAAATATCGTAATGCCCAAAACGGATCAGCAGGTATCTCCTTTGCAGCGACAGGCAGACAAACCCGCAAACTACTCTCCGTCAAAAACATAGCCAAAGAAATGGGCGGCAAGCCCCTCTTCAGCGGGATCGATCTCATCCTCACCCCAGGCATGAAGCTCGGCCTCCTAGGGCCCAACGGCAGCGGCAAGTCGGTGTTGTTGCGAACCCTTTCAGGGGAGCATGTTCCCGATGAGGGAACCTTGATTCGCGCCGAAAACCTAAGAACCGTGATGTTTGAGCAGGGTCGCACAGCGCTCGATCCTACCCAAAACCTGAAAAAGGCCCTGTGCCCTAACGGTGAAACGGTGAAATTCCAGGACAGGCCCTACCATGTGTTGGCTTGGGCCAAGCGTTTCCTGTTCAAGGATGAGCAGTTGGACATGGCCGTTGGCTCCCTCTCCGGCGGCGAGCAGGCCCGCCTCCGCATGGCGCAAATGATGGTGGAGCCGGCCGACCTTTTGTTGCTCGATGAGCCCACCAATGATCTCGATATCCCTGCGTTGGAAGTGCTCGAGGAAACCCTGGCAAGCTTTCCAGGTGCCATGGTGCTGGTCAGCCACGACCGCGAACTGATGGACCGTATTTGCACCGAGGTTGTCGGTCTCGACGGTGAGGGCGGCTCAGGCAATTATGGGTCGGTAGGCCAATGGCTCACCGCCTACGAAAGTGCCCTTGAGCAAAAAGAAAAAGCCCGGGCCAAAGCGGCGGCAAAATCCAACACCCCGCCGGTGCGGGCAGGCTCGAAAGCCAAGTCAAAAAGATTGAGCAGCCGGGAGCTGGAGGAGTTGGAGGGGATGGAGGCCAAGCTCTTGGGCGCCGAGGAGCTTCTGGCTAAACTCCAAGAAGAAGTCGAGAAATCATCCAATGCCAACCACCTCATTTTGGGGGAAGCTTGCCGCTTGGTCGACGAGCAGCAAACCCTGGTGGAAAAGCTGTATGCCCGCTGGCAAGAGTTGGAAGTGCGCAGAAACGGCAGCTAAAGTCGTCGGGTTCGCAACCCGACGATAACCGTCACCCAGGCGAACCGGAATTCCACCTGAATTTTTTGACACCTTAAAAACCCGGCCTACCATTCCGACCCCAAGAGCCAGTTGTGCAGCCACTCTGACACAACTGCCTTGGGAAAGCCCACTCCAGTATCAAGACCCTGGGAATCAAAGGGGTTGAGAAATACCTGGCCAGTGACCCCCGCATGGAAGTGGACCTGATTTACAAGCAGGCGATTCCCCTCGCTAATCGGTAGATAATTTTGCTGCATTAAGGAAACTATTAGTATTTATGCAGCAAATTGGGGGTGGTCACGCTAATAGGTGAACATGGAGAGCATTACCAGGGACATGGCCACCATGAGTAGGTCTTCGATGATGGTGACGCTGGACATGGGCAGGTTGAAAACGGTGCCCAGGCAGGCGCAGCGGATTTGGCGTTTGGCCAATACGGTTTGAACCACGCCTAGGGTGCTGATACCCATCACGACCAAGGTGACGGCATTGGTGAGGATAGGCTGGAAGTTGGCGAGGTAGGCGGCACCCAGTGCCAGTTCAATCCAGGGATAGATCAAGCCCCAAGGGTGCCATTTTGCCGCGATGATATCGTAGCTTTCGTAGGCATCGGCGAAGGCTTGCAGGTTGAGGAGCTTGAAAAAGCTGAAAACCAGGAAGAAGCCGGCCATGAAGTGGCGCATGCAGCGCATGACGCTATAGTCAGCGGATGAGGGGCTGAGAGCTATTTCCAGCAAAGCGGTCGCGCCTAGCAGGTAGGCGAGAATGAGTAGCAAAGGGAAGTAAGTGGCTGGCTTGGTGGCTGCCAGATCAGGGTTTTCCGCCGCTGGGATGGGTTCGTTTACCTCGCCCAGCACCTTGTAATCTAAAGGCTTGAGCAGGTTTTCAACCTGACCACGAGTTACCTGCGGGCCTTCAACAGTGAGGATCTTGTCGGGGTTGGTCAAATCGGCGGACCAACGGGTGATCTCGCTAGCGCTATCGAAGGCGGGTTGGATCTTGGCAACGCAGGCCCCGCAGCGGAGGTTGGTTTTCAAGCGCAGGGTGGGCATCTCGGGTCTCCTTCATTGTCACATTCTATAGGTGCAGGGCGGCGGGTATCATCGGGCCAACTAGCAAGGGGGTGAATGTATGGCTGTTTTGACGCCGTTTCATGTGGCGATTCCGGTGCGGGACATTGCTGAGGCCAGGCGGTTTTATGGTGAGCAGATGGGGTTACCCGAGGGGCGGAGCGCGCCTACCTGGATTGATTTCAACCTGTTTGGGCACCAGTTTGTGGTCCATCTGGATCCGATGATTGGGCAAGATGGCAAGGTGAGGCATCACTTTAATCCAGTGGACGGGCATGGGATTCCTGTGCCACATTATGGGGTGGTGTTGAGAGTCCCTGACTGGGAAGAGCTGGAAAAACGGGTGCGGACCTTTGTGACGGAATTTGTGGTGGAACCTTATACGCGGTTTGCGGGAATGCCCGGTGAGCAAAAGACCATGTTCTTTTTGGATCCGACTGGGAATGCGCTGGAATTTAAGGCTTTTGCAGACATTGATAAGTCGCTGTTCGCGGTTTAAGGGGAGGCATGAAACATGGAAAAAAGCTGGAATTTCAACCGGGTTATGGTTTGCTTGGCTTTGCTAAGTGCCTGCTTTGGGCAGGAAGTGCTGGCGGACAAAACCAGCGGACCCACCTTGGCAGGGCCTGATTTTGTGGCGTTGGTTCCTAAAGGAAGCGTGGTGCTGGTGGGTGGCGGGGCAATGCCGCAGGCTGCCAGGGCTTTTTTTGCAAGTGAAGGGAAGAAGGGGAGTGGCAAGCTAGTGGTGATTCCTTCGGCAAGCCAGTCTGCCAAGGGAAAACCGGTTGCGGACATTGTGAGGGCATGGGTGGCGGAATTTCCCGAGGCCCGGGTGCTGGACTGCGCAAGCCGTGAAGAGGCGATGCGGCCTGAGGCTGGTGCGATGCTTGAGGATGCGAGGGCGGTTTGGATTGAAGGTGGGGACCAGAAAAGGCTTGCTGACCTGTATCAGGGTACCCCAGTGGAAGCAGCGATTTTAGCAGTGGTGGAGCGTGGCGGCGTGGTGGGTGGCACCTCGGCGGGGGCGGCGATTCTTTGCAAGACCATGATTGCATCGAGTGGGAAAGAACCCAGCCTGCCGGTGATGGGGACAGGCTTCCTTGTAGTACCTCGGGTGATTATTGACCAGCATTTCACCCAACGGAGTCGGGAGGGAAGGCTGAAAAACGCGGTGATGGCGCATGTTGGTTTGCTAGGGCTGGGGATTGATGAGGGGACGGCACTGATTGTGAACCGGCGGTTGGTGGCAGTGGTGGGGGCTGGGGCGGTGAAGGGTATGTGGAGCCATGATGGCAAAACGGTTTTGGAAGAGGTGTGGCAGGCAAAGGATGGCGACAAGGCGGTGGATGATCTGCCAAGGCTTTGGCGGATGGCGGCATATGACAAGCCCAGCCCGCGCGGCTTGCCCAAAATCGAAAAGGGGACGGTGATGGCGGTTGGTGGAGGTGGCATGGTGAGTGAGGTTGTGGAAAAGTTTATTGAACTGGCCGGTGGGAAAGAGGGGAGGATTGTGGTCTTACCCACGGCGGGGGAGCCGGGGGCGAGCACTGAGGCGTTGAGGCGGGAGGGTGCTTTTTTCAAATTGAAGGGTGCCAAGAATGTGGTGATTTTGACCGGTGTATCGCGTGCAGAGGTGGATTCGGAAACCTATGCGAAGATTTTGGGAGAGGCAAAGGGAGTGTGGTTTGGCGGTGGCAGGCAGTGGCGGTTTGTGGATGCCTATGAGGGGACCCGGGCACTGGAGGCGATGCGTAAGGTGCTGGCAGGTGGCGGTGTGGTGGGGGGGAGTTCAGCCGGGGCGACGATATTGGGTGATTACCTATGCCGCGGTGGCCCGTTGAACAATGTGGAAATTAGGGTGCCGGGGTATGACCGGGGGTTGGCATTTTTGCCAGGGGTGGGAATTGACCAGCATTTCGCGCAACGGAAGCGGTTTGGCGACATGGAGCAATTTATGCGCGAGCAACCCGGGTATGTGGGGCTGGGGATAGATGAGGCGACCGCGTTGGTGGTGGGGCCTGAAAAGACGGAGGTGCTGGGCCCGGGGCAGGTGCATGTGTATAAGACGGGCCAGGGGAAAAAGAGCTATGGAAAAGGCGAAAAAGTGCAGTTGATAGAGGCAATAGGCAAGTAGGTTTGAACCGGTTGCGTCTGTGTTGCGTATAGATCCCAAGTAGGGTTTGTGTAACTCGGGCGCATGCGCAAACAAAACAGGAGGTGGCCTGTGCGACTATTCTTTAAAATTGCCTTGATCGGTGCGGCGGCTTTGGTTTTAGCGCAGGCGCAAGTGCAGGCGCAAACCCGGCCGAGTGGGAATGTGAGCAACCGGCCACCTGCGGCGAAGCCGGTGATTGTGGTGCAGAACCCATTCACAGGGTATTACGGGCAAGGCACAGGCAATCAGTTTGGCAATGTTTCGAATTACAACTGGGGTTTTGGTGGTTGGTCAGGCGGTTACAACCCTGGTGGCTTGGGCGGTGGCTATAACCCCAATGGGAATAACCGCGGCTTGAACACCAACCGGGGCGGCACCGGCGGTTATTGGCCGGGACGGTAGTGGCCATTTGCCAAGAAGTCTGAGATTTACGGCCAGCCTGCGAGGGCTGGCCGTTTTGTTTTTGCGTGAATTGCAAGTTGTAATCAGACTCACCCCGGCGCCTTGATCAAATTATTTTCGCATCGCTATTGTCACTGAGTACTTTCCGTGTGCAACCTGGATGGGCCGAATTACCAATTGCCGGCGGCTGAAGATGGCCATCCAGATCACTCTTGTTCATGTACCCCATCAAAAAAATAAAATGTCCACTTTTTTGGCTTCAAATCAACTGCGCTCCATCAAACCCGCAAAACCACTTTCAAGCATTTCCTTGCCAGCCAGCCCATCCTTCAACGACTGTGGAATTCCATCAACACCCCAATACGCCCCAGCCAGTTGCCCGCAGATCGCTCCAGTGGTGTCGGCGTCATCGCCAAGATTGACCGCCTTCAGAATGGCTTCTTCAAAAGTTTTTCCGTGCCAAAACGCCCAAAGCGCTGCTTCCAGGCTAGGAATCACCCGACCCGACCCCTTGATTTCAGGCGGCTGCTTCTTTTGAAAGCTCCCATGGGCCACAGCCTCCACGCCCGAAGTCAGCAGTCCTGTGCTGCGTAGGGTCTCTAGATGGACCCAGCCAGGGTTCAGCACATCGCTCTTATCCATCCCACCCAGAAAAGCAGCGATCACCAAACCCAGGTAGGCGCAGGCCGAAACACAATCCTCGTG
>CAIWHS010000153.1 GCA_903912515.1 uncultured Planctomycetaceae bacterium | reverse complement strand
GCCTGACCCAGAAGGTGGTGGAGCTGCGCATCGACTGCGACCAGGATGCGGTGGTTTTGCGCGTCGAGGTGGGTGGCTTGGGCGGCTCCTGCCATGTCGGGTACAAATCGTGCTTTTACCGGTCCATCCCTGTCGGTTCTTTAGCCGGGCAACCCATGGTCCTGAACGAGAAGGAAAAGGTGTTTGATCCCGCGCAGGTCTACGGCAAGAAGGATTGAAGCCGCTTAGCGGTGGAGATCAGGCGATCAGATCCTCAAGGACATGACCGTGCACATCGGTTAGCCGTCGGTCGGCACCGTTGTGGCGGACGGTGAGCGCGGTGTGGTCGATCCCCAACTGATGAAGCACCGTGGCGTGCACATCGTACACCGGGGTGCCCTTGCGGTCGGCGGGCTTGAAGCCGAATTCATCTGAAGGGCCAATGGTCACCCCGCCCTTGATGCCACCACCAGCCATCCAGTTGGTGAAGCAATGGGGGTTATGATCGCGTCCCTTGCCACCCTGTGAACTGGGCATGCGGCCGAATTCGGTGGTCCACAGCACTAGGGTGTCATCGAGCAGGCCGGTGCGCTCAAGGTCCTGCAGGAACGCGGCAATGCCGTGGGCCATGCCGGTGGCAAGGGGACCGTGGTCGCGGATGATATCTTCGTGGCTGTCCCAGTTGCGACGGGGGAAGCCGTTGTCGCACCCGGACCAGATCTGAACAAACCGGACGCCACGCTCGAGAAGGCGGCGGGCCACAAGGCATTTTCGGCCCATGGCATCGATTTCCTCAAGGTTGTTGATCTCCTTATCAAATGTGGTTTTGCCGTGGTCGAGACCGTAGAGCCTGAGCACTTCCTTCGTTTCACGGCGCCAATCCAGCGCCTCGGGGGCAGTGGCCTGCAAACTTGCGGCCAGTTCATAGGCACGCAGGCGGGCTTCCAACCGGCTGTCGCCGTTTCGTGACGCGGCATGTTTGCGGTCGAGTTGAAGCAGCAGGTCGCGGTTGGCTTTCTCGTTGCCGGGCTTGAAGCCGGCGGCGGGATCGGGGAACAAGTTGTCGAGCGGTTGCTCCTGGTGTAGCCGCAGCACCACGCCCTGGTGGTTGGCGGGCAGGAAGGCGCTGTCCCAGTTCTTGGGCCCGTTACTGGGGTAGCCGCGGTGGTCGGGCAGCACCACGAAGGTGGGCAGATTATCGTTCAGGCTACCCAGCCCGTAGCTGACCCAGGCCCCCATGCCCGGGAAACCGGGATTCTGGAAGCCAGTGGCCTGCAGGTAGGTGGCCTGGCTGTGCACGCCGGTCTTGCCGGTCATGTTGTGGATGAAGGCCATCTTGTCGACCACCCGGCCGAGAGACGCGACCGGCTCGGACAACAGTTTTCCGCTGGCGCCGTAGGGCCTGAATTTCCATACCGGCTTGAGCCAGGGACCCAGGCCATCCTGGAAGGTTTCGACTTTCTCGCCGAAATCCGAGGGTTGACCGTGACGCTTTTCCAACTCGGGCTTGTAGTCGAACAGGTCGATGTGGCTGGCGGCCCCGGCCATAAAAAACTGCACCACACGCTTGGCCTTGGGCTCAAACATTGGGCCGGGGGGCTTCGTGGAGGTACCAGCGGCCCGGCCCTCACGATCGAGCATTGCCGCCAAGGCGATTCCCCCCAGGCCACCTCCGGCACGCCATAACCAGTGTCTGCGGTCGAGCATGTGATCAGTCCAGGTAGGTGAATTCGTTCAGGTTGAACAGCAGTCGGGCCAGGGCAGGTGCCCCCTCGCGGGTCAAGAGGTCGGACAGCAATCCGACCTCCTCCTCCGTCGCCGGGCGACCGAGCGCCTCTAGCATGGATTTGCGAACGATGGAACCGGCCGGCGCACCGGATTTGGCGAGCCGGTCACCAAAGTGCTTGGCCATGACTAGCGCGAAGCGATTGTTGAGGAGGGCCAATGCCTGCTGCGGGGTGATACTCTCGTTGCGGCGGTCAACCAGCATGGATGCGTCGGCACAATCGAGGCAGGTGAGGAAGGGTTGCTGCTGGCTGCGGACCACGAACCGGTAGACCGTGCGGCGGTGGCTTTTGGGGTCTTCCGGATCGTGCAGGTGGTACTGGTAATGGGGCGAGTGTTCGGGTTTCTCGATGACAAAGTCCATGAAGCCGGGGCCGTACATGGTGCGGTCGAGTTTGCCGGCCAGCAGCAGCATGGTGTCGCGCAGTTGCTCGCTGTCGAGCTTCTGGCGGTTGGCGCGCCAATAGAGCGTGTTGTCGGCATCCACAGCGGCCCGTTCTGGGTTAGAGTCTGAAGTTTGTCGGTAGGTTGCACAGGTGAGAATGTGACGGTGCAAGGCCTTGAGGGAACCACTGTTATCGCGGAGTAACAGGGCCAAGTGATCTAGCAATTCGGGATGTGTGCAGTTTTGTCCTTGTTTGCCAAAGTCGCTTGGGGTTTCGACCAGGCCGCGCCCCATATGCCAACGCCAAACGCGGTTGGCCATAACGCGCCAAAAAAGCGGGTTGTCCGGGTGGGTGATCCAGTTGGCCAAGGCTGCTCGGCGATCGCCTTCTGGTTGATTAGGTGCCAAGTGGAAATCAGCGGGCGCATGGGAAAGGATTGAAAGTGCCCCGGGCTCGACAGATTTACCGGGCTGCATGATATTGCCACGGCGGAGTAAATTGATTGGCCTAGGTTTGCCACCAGTGCCAGTGAAGGCACCCTCACCTTGGTACACAGTTCCGCAATAAACCACCGAGGCCTTGGGCAGTTTGGATTGGAGGGCTTGATTAGCTTCGAGTTTGGCGATAGCGGCCTGTCTGGCTTGCCGATACGCAGGGGAAAGAACCTGTTGCTCAAGCGCACCTAAAGTGGATTTGAGGGTGGCCAAATCCTTGGGAGAGGCTGGGCCACCTTTGTGATGGATTCCATCGGTGAGGTTGGCAATGGCCCATCTGGGTGGGCCTTCGATACTTCCGCTGGCGGTTGCGGGTTTATTGAGGGCAATGTTGGCACCTGAAGCATCCTCGACACGCATTTCGGCGATGGCGGCGATGAAATCATTTTGGCGCGGGGTGAGTTTGTCTATGGTTAGGCGCAGATAGCGGGCATTGCCTTGGGCCATGCAAACCACGGGAGTGATTCCGGGATTGGGGAAATCGGTTGATTGATCAAATAGTTTATTTGAATTATTGAACTCTTTGTTGTTACTTGATTCAATTTTCCAGCGCGTTGGGAATCCAAAGCCGGCACCGATACCGCCAATATCATCCCAGCACGGGTCCAGGATTATTTTGGTGAATGGGGTGGGCTTACCTAGGTCAATCTGTACCCAGTGGACGGTGTCTGGCTTACTTTCGATAGGGCTATGCCAGCCAAATTCGAGAGCAGGTGAACGGCCAGATTTTTCAAGGGATTCGATTTTGGTTTTGATAGTCCGGATTTCGGTGTCGATGGATTTGACCCGGCGGGCGTCTATTTCCTTGATTGTGGCTTTCAAGGCCGAGGCTTGAGCCTGAAGTTCGGCGTCTTGCTTTGCAATGGCTGGGTCAGAGAAATAACGGCGGTCAGCACGGTCGATGGCGGCGAAAACAGATTGAAGCTGGTAGTATTCTTCCTGGGAAATTGGGTCGAACTTGTGGTTGTGACACTGGGCGCACTGGACGGTGAGACCAAGGAAAGTGGTCATGACCGTTCCCACCATATCGTCGCGGTCAAGGTGTCGGGCGACCTTGCCATCGATTTTTGTTTCGGGCACTTCCGCATGGCCGATGAAGTCCCAGGGACCAGCAGCCAACATTCCCAAGGCCTCGATAGCCCCCGGATCTGATGGGTAAAGGATGTCCCCGGCGATTTGTTCGCGCGCGAACCGGTCGAAAGGCATGTCGGCGTTGAGCGCTTTGATGAGATGGTCGCGGTAAGGCCAAGCGTTGTTGCGCAGCTTGTCTTTGTCGTAACCGTGGGTATCGGCATAGTGGACGAGGTCTAACCAAAGGCGAGCCCAGCGTTCGCCATAGGCCGGGCTGGCAAGCAATCGATCCACCACTTTTTCGTATGCCCCGGACGTTTGGTCTTGCAGGAAGTGGTTGAGCTCATCCACCGATGGGGGCAGCCCGGTCAGATCAAAAGTGACCCTGCGCAGCAGAGCCGCCTTGGAAGCCGGGGCGGATAATTCCCAACCTTTTTCCCTCAATTTTTGCCGGACAAAACTGTCAATTGGGTTTTTCTCTGCCAATTGTGGGACAAGCGGCCTGGAAAGGGGTTTAAATGCCCACCAAGTTTCTTGAGAGCCAGCAGTGGGGATTTTTGCACCCGAGGCAATCCAAGATTTTATTTTTGCGATGTCTGAAGTTGGCAAGGGCTGGCCTTCGGGTGGCATCCTTTCAGCCGGATCCTTGCTGGACAGTTTCCTTAGAAGCAGGCTGGCATCGGGCTTTCCGGGAACCAAGGCCAAGCCGGACTCGCCCCCTGAAAGGATTAGCCTGGCTTGGTCGAGGCGGAGCCCTCCGCGAGCCTTGGAGCCATGGCAGGACAGGCAGTTTTTTTGGAAAATTGGCTGGATATCGCGTTGGAAATCGATGGCGTTATCAGGTTGGGAGGCCACCTGGCTGAAAATCAAAAACCAAAGAGGAAGAATCGGCATGCGGTGAACCTCGCAGGGAAGGCCATTCATTATCATTACAACCCGGCCGGGCTTTGCTGCAAAACTGGGGCCGGGGGAAGTCTATTTAAACTTGCGAGGAAACTCGCTACCCAGATGGTCGGCTGTGATCATAGCTGCCAGCACCTTGTCAGGATTGACCGCGACACTTTCATTATGGATCGAATCTCCGGGGGTGCAAGCTATTTCTGCCGCCTTGCGCAGTTCAGAAGCCAATGGCTGCGTGCAGCCGAGATCAGCGAGGCAAACTGGCAAGCCGACTTTATTGCAAAAAAGGGTAACCTCTTCGATTAGCGAACTGGCGGCTCCTGTGAGATGGAGGCCGACCAGAACACCAAAGGCCACTTTTTCGCCATGGAGCGCATGGTGGCACGAAGGAATGGATGTAAGCCCATTGTGGACTGCATGAGCGCTGGCCAAACCTCCAGATTCGAAGCCTATGCCCGAGAGGAGTGTGTTAGCCTCCACAACCCTTTCCAGAGCTGGGGTAACAACCTGTGCTTTACAAGCGGCGATTGCAACCAGACCATCAACGAGAATGGTGTCGTAGCACAACCGGGCAATGGCTAACGCCGCCAATGTGGCTGAACCATTGCAGACATTGGCGGCCCCCGAAAGCTTGCAGCTCTCGGCTTCAAACCAAGTTGAAAGGGCGTCGCCCATACCTGCAATGAGATACCGGACCGGGGCCCGGGCGATGATTTCTGTGTCTACTAGGACTGCAGCCGGATTTCGACTGCGCAAATAATGACTAAAAGTACCATCTTTTTTATAGATAACAGTAGTGGCACTGGTAGGCGCGTCGGTGGAGGCGATCGTGGGAGCTGAAATAAAAGGAAGTCCACCTGAGAGGAATGCGGCCGCCCTTGCGGTATCAATCACCTTGCCACCACCCAGCCCCACCACGGCTTGGCACTGGTTTTCACTGATGGCACGGTTGACCCGGGCGATCTCCTCTTCGGTGCATTCGCCTGTGAAGGGAACATGATGGGTTCCCTTCATTCCTGAAAGAGTGCTTCCTACGCTAGCCCATGCACTAGGGCCTGCAAGGACCAATGGCCGATCGACTTTCAAAACCCCCAGTACTTCAGCCAGTTGGGCCAGAGTCCCTGGGCCTTGGTGGTATACCGAAGGGAATTGGGCTATCAATGGAAGAATGGGTCGCATAGTTTTTTCCGGCCCTTTTGAGGTTGGCATGGCGGGCACTTCAGCCTTGTTCATACCAGAACACCATGGTTTACCTCACCTTCATTGATGGTGGGGCGTTCGGGTCGGCCTTTGTGGCGGAAGATGACGCGGGTGTGGTCGAGGCCGAGCAGATGGAGGATGGTTGCATGCAGATCATGCACATGCATGCGGTCGCGGCTGATGGCACGCAGACCCAGTTCATCAGTCTCGCCCAAGGTTCGACCGCCTTTTAGGCCGGCACCAGCGAGCCACATGCTAAATCCCCAGGGGTTATGGTCGCGGCCGTCGCCCTTTTCGCTCATGGGTGTGCGGCCGAATTCCCCGCCCCAGATAACCAAGGTGTCATCGAGTAGGCCGCGCTGTTTGAGGTCGGTGAGTAAACCGGCTATAGGCAGATCGACCCCTCCACACATGAGTTCATGGTTTTTTTCGATATTGGCGTGGGCGTCCCATCGGCTGCCCGCACCTGAGTAAAGCTGGATGAAGCGAACGCCGCGTTCGGTCAACCTTCGGGCAAGGAGGCACATTTTGCCGAAATTTGCGGTGCCTTTGCGGTCGATGCCGTAGAGTTTTTTTGTTGATTCGGTCTCGTTGGAAATGTCCACGGCTTCCGGGGCTTCTGCCTGAAGGCGGTATGCCAGTTCTTGGCTGGCAATGCGGGCTGTCAGCTCGTCTTTGTCGCGGCGGGCGTTCAAATGGGTTTCATTCAGTTTGGTCAAGAGGAGTCGGCGTGCCTGGACTTGATCTGCAGGGAGGGTTTTGTCCGGTTCCAACCCTGGCAGAGGTTTGTTGCCATTTTCAAGTTTGGTGCCTTGGTAAAGGCCAGGCATGAAGCCTGCGCCCCAATTACGCGGGCCATTGGTGATAGCAGCGGAGCCGTCGGTGAGAACAACATAGCCGGGAAGGTTGTCCGCCTCGCTGCCCAGACCATAAAGCGTCCAGGCACCCAGCGAGGGCCTGCCCGCAAGGATGGAGCCAGTGTTCATTTGGCAGACTCCCGCCGAATGGTTGATGGCATCGCACCAGAGGCCGCGCAGAACCAAAAGGTCGTCGGCGCGTTGCGCCATGTGGGGAATCCAATCACTAAACCACAGGCCGCCTTCGCCGTGGCGGGACCATTTTCGTTTGCACTCCAGCAGGGGTGCCTCGGCGGTGCCCATTGAGGTGACCGGGGTACCAAAGCTGGGCGGTAGCTTTTTACCTGCGAGTTTGTTCAACAGAGGCTTGGGATCGAGCAAGTCGATGTGGCTAGGGCCGCCTTCCATGAAGAGGAAGATCACGCGCTTTGCGCGGGGAGGATGGTGCGGTAGGAATGCCGTGTTGCCCTGGACATTGGGGCTAGTGCTAGAGCCTTGTGCTGCAAGGGCGGCCGAGGCCAGGGCCCCAAAACCCAAAGCCGAATCCCAAAGCCAACTGCGACGATCCATGAAGCCTGAATGTAGCGCAGGAGGTTTCATGATTTTAATCCAAATACAAAAAGGCGTTTGACTGCAAGAGAGCGGCTGCGAGGTCTTGCAAGCCGGTGCCGCCAGCAAAATCGCTTGTGGTGGAAATTTCGGCTGGTGTGGCAGGCCTACCCAAGGCAGTGAGGAAAAGGCGCTCAATGCGGATTGCTGGAGTGCCATCGCCCGCATGATTGGCGAGCCCGGCTGCCGCTCGGGTGGTGAGGGCGCCGTTTGCCAGTAGGAGGGTCTGGACGACAGTGGTGGTGTTTTGGCGCAAAGGGGTGCTAATCACGCCATCAGCCGCATCGAAAGAGGCGAGGAACAGGTCGCGATTGTTGCGCTTGGCGGGCAAATAAAGGGAGCGGCGGTTTTTGGCGGCATCGACCGTGGGCCCGCCAATAGTCTTGTCCAGCATGGACCCGGCCACAAGGAGGCTGTCACGGATTTCCTCAGCGGTAAGTCTGCGGAAGGGGCCGCGCCAGAGGAGACGGTTTTCGGGGTCTGCTTGGTGGCTGGCTGCCTCTTGGGGGTGGCTGCTGGAGCGCCCGTAGGCTTCTGAGAGGACGATTTGTCGGATGAGTGGTTTGAGATGCCAGCCTTGGCGCATGAAATCGGCGGCCAACAAATCCAGCAATTCGGGATGAATTGGTTTATCGCCCAAGGTGCCAAAATCAGAAGTGGTGGAAACAAAGCCCGTTCCCATGAGCGAAGCCCAGACGCGGTTGACCGCTACCCGGGCGGTGAGGGGATGATCGGGCCGGGTGAGCCATTGGGCAAGAGCTGTCCGCCGCCCTGAGCTGGATTGTCGTGAGGTGACTATGGGAGGTGGAAGGCGGTCGAGCAGAACCGGGGTGGCAGGTTCAGCTGCCTCTGACTTGCCCCGGCGCATGAATTGGCTGGGTGGCGCGACGGGCCCAATATCAGCGGCAACTGACATCATTTCCGGTGATTTTGGCCGGGTCGCATCGAGTTCAAGCTTAAGGTTGCGCCATTTTTCGCGGGTTTCCCCTGCTGGGAAATGGTTTTCCAAGTGATCGTATTCATAATCCACCTGCCGCCAAGCCAAGTCGCGAACCTGCCTGTCGCGAGGGCTCAAGTTTGATGTTTCGGATTTTAGAAGTGTTTGGGTAGTCGGTGGAAATTTTTCAATGGCGCCGTCGCGCGCCTTTTTGCGAGCCGGTTTTTCCATTTCTTCAAGTTTATTGAGCTTGTCCTGATTGGCGGCGCGCCACCGAGCCATGGTGGCATTGTATTCGGACATGGTGGAGGCGTTAACAGCGGGTGTGGCCTCGGGCCAGCTTAGAGCAGCGAAAT
>CAIWHS010000152.1 GCA_903912515.1 uncultured Planctomycetaceae bacterium | reverse complement strand
TGCTAAAATAAGCTCAATTTATATCCATTAAAAAAGCGGCCAATCCGGGACTTTCTCCGGTCTGGCCGCTTTTTTAATGGTGCCTGTCACCTCAACGACTCAACCAGCCCGCCCCTTGGCCAAATAAGTCATCACCACTCCGCAGATGCCCCCGCCCATCAAAAGGCTGGCCCGAGGGTTCGCCTGTGCCCATTGCTCCAGCTCTCCCAGAGGCTGCCTGACCGGACTATCCTCGCAAGATCCAAGCACACTCAATGCGTTGTTGCCAAAATGAGCCAATATGGGCACCCACAAACTTCCGGTTGTCAGCCGCAATCCGTGCAGCACCACACCCAACAGGCCGGCATATAACGCCTGAATTGGCACCAGGTGCATCACCCCAAAGAGAATGCTGGTCAGCAACACTCCCATTCTCACACCGTGCCTCGCCACCAAACCGTGACCCAAAAATCCCCTGCAAAACAGCTCTTCAGCCAGCGCCGGCCCTACCGCCACCACCAACACCGCCGCCCAACTGGGCCAACTCGAAAGCAAACGGCTGAAATCTTCCAACATTTCCTTGCCAACCTGCAAGCCAACCTCAGCTTCCTCAGCCCCTTGGTGCGGAATCAACCCCACCACCCCGTTGGCCGCTACCATCATTCCCGGCACTAGCAAAAGCGTTGCCACCACTTGGTCCCACTTTGGCACTTTCTCAAGTCCTATTTCCTTGCGCCACTCCCTGCCCACCAAATTCCGCAACAAGGCCCATGTATAAATAATCGCCAACACCTGCGCTATTCCCAGCCCCACAAGCAACCCGGTCCCCAGCCCCTCAATCTCCAACGGGTGCGCACTCCAACGCTCCCACTGTTCTGCGCTTGCATGCGTCGTGAACAGGGCCACCATGGACCACAAAAGTGCAATCCCACCACCCGGCAACTGCGTGAAAGTCCAATAACCCACAATCCAAACCAAGGCCATCGCCAGCCCAGGCTGTGGCAATCGCCGGCTCATCATTCGCGGGTCCATATCCACAGTTCAAAGCCTCGCATCTTGTCTTCAGTCGTATCCCCGCCAACCAGCCCACACAAACAGGTCATATAACCAAGGCCTACGCCACGGGCTGTAATTACTGCTAGCAGCCGAAATGATCGACAAAAAGGCAAGCACCGCCAAAAGGCCCAAACCCCAGCGCGAGGCCACCAAACGGTCAATGGCTGGCAAAGCTGCCACCAACAAAAGCGGGGTCAGCCATTGCAGCCATCGGGCCGAACAGCAATTCCCACCATAATTGTCACTCTTCACCAGATAAAACCCCATCAGCACCACTGTGCAGGCAAGCGCCATCCACGCAAAATCCCACTGCAAACGGGCCGACCCGCCTCCGTTTCGCTTCCCAGCAGCCATCCAAGCGCCCGGAATGGCCAGCAAAAATACTGGCGTTAGCGAGAACAAACCATGGTGTCCCACCAACAGGTGAAAGGCATACTCACCAACCGTCTCCCCCAAATTTCTCCGCGCCCAGTCTACCCCGCGCTTCAACTGCCCAGGGTCATACCAACTGCTCCCCTCATACTCGTACCACGGGCTGCCAAACTCGCTATACACAGGCATGTACCGACCCGTCGCATACTTGTTCATCAACGCCCCGGCCACCATGGGCACCAGGCAAGCTAACCCATAAAGCCCAAAAGCCCGCCACACAGATCTACCCACCAATACCAAACCCGCAAACCCCGCCACGCTCAATGCAGGCATCTCGCACGTCACCCCAAATCCCGCCGCAAGCCCCGCCCAAACCAACCATAAATTGCGCCTCACCCCGTCACCCAAAAACTCAACCGCCAAAGCATGCATCAAAAACAGGATGCAAAAGGTTCCAGGAGTGTGGTTGTTAAACACCACTAAATATGGCTGCACCAGGGTGCCAAAACAAGCCAGCGCCAGCGTCACCAGCCGGGCAAAATCACTCACCTCAAAATACTGCAGCAATCGCCAAAAAAACACCAAATACAGCGTCCAAGGCAGCCAGTTAATCAGCAGCAGCGTCACACGCCCCACCTCGAACGCATGTTTCGAGGGTACCCACCCAAACAACCACCCCCACAACTTCACAGGCCCAGCCACAAGCGCCGGCAGCAAGGGAGGCTTGCTCGACTGGTATTCCAGCGTCTCAGGGTTCAACACCCGGTCCACGCTACGCCAGGCATCTTCTGTCAGCAAAAACCCGCTATCAGCTCCCAATCGCAACCGATGCGCCACACCCGCACTGCCAAGGGCCCCCATCAATTCAGTCTGAAAAAGAGGTAAAAAAGCTGTTTTAAATACCAATTCCCGGTCCCGCTTGCCCAAAACATAAGTATTTTCTTCCACCAACGCCCGCACAGTCCCCCAACGGCTGCGGTCGTTCGAGCTTAAAAAAGGTGAAGGATCAGGACGGCTAGCAGGCCAAGCTGGCGAAAAACCAGCCACTTTACCATCCCGCAACAACGCTGGCTCATACAGCCTGGCGACCGTTGCGATCCTGCCGGCAACCTGCGCGCTTGCGATCACTATCAGCAAGGCAGCCGCCAAATGAACAATTCCCCTGCTCGAGGCTGCCAGATTCATTCCGTGGCCCCGCCATAGCCCGGTTGTCCAGCCAAAAACAGCCGCGCCAAGTCCAGCGCCAATTTCGCTGTGCGCGTTCGTATTTCGCTAGCCGCGCAAAACCAGTGCTGGTTCCGCGTCACACAGCCACCCCGGTGCGCCAGCGCAACCCACACATTCCCCGCTCCAGGGCCTTCATCATCCCGGCCCACCGCCGCCAGTCCCAAATCAGTTCCCATCCTTTGCCGGGCAGCCTCGGCCAGTTCGCAGGCCGCCTCCTCACCCTCACTACCCTTGGCCCTGCGCGTCGGCTCTTGCATCCCTGCCCACAATTCCGCCGCCGAAGTCAGGGCGATCATGCCACCCTGAAACCATCGCATCCCGCCCCAAGCCTCACCAGACAAAGCCAGCGCCAATGCCCCGCCAGTCACCCCCTCGGCCAACGAAAGGCTCAGCCGGCAACGGTCCAACTCCTTCAACACTACATGGGCCAGAGTCTCGTCATCCGCTCCAAAAACTAGTGGCCCAAGCACCTCGCGAATTTTCGCTTCAATGGGGGCTACTCGCGCCCGGGCAGCTTTCTCGTCCGAACCCGCCGAAAAAATGCGTAAGGTAATGATCGCATCACTGGCCGTTATCCCTACCTCCGGGTCATTGCCCCTTGCGGTGATATCACCCAACCGCTCTTCCACCGCCGATTCACCTTGCCCAAAAGTATGAATCCGCCTCTCAATACGCACTCCCCTCACCAAACCCGCTGCCGTTAGCCTCGGCACTACTTCGTCGTCGAACATCCCATGCATCTCTCTGGGAGGCCCAGGCAAACAAGCTATGTGGGCACGGTTCAATTTCATCCACAGGCCCGGGGCTGTCCCGCGCGGGTTTTCCAGCATCTCCCCGGTAGCCGGGCACATCGCCTGAACCCGGTTCCGCTCCGGGCAAGGCCGGTTGCGCTGTGCGAATGTCTCCTGAATTTTTCGCCAGCTTTCAGCATGAAATTCCAGCGGTACACCGGCCAAACCCGCCAATATTTCTCGGGTCAGGTCATCCTTGGTTGGCCCCAGGCCCCCAGTGCTAATCACCACATCAGCCCGCCGCGAGGCGATTTCAAACACCTGCCGATTATCTTCAGGGTCATCACCAATGGTCGTCCGAAAAGCCGTGGCTATTCCAAGCCCCGCAAGGGCACGGGAAAGCCACGGCCCATTCGTGTCGAAATTCTGGCCCGAGGTCATCTCGCTGCCAATGGACAATATTTCGGCGCGCATGGGCACTCCGGGGGTCAATCGCAAGGCCACACAAAAACGAGGGCCAAAACGCACAGACTGGGCGTTGCTGGCAAGGTTCCACCCCGAACAGCCGCCCGTCCTGTATTCTTCTTAGGTAAACTATGTTTTTACAGGATCCGGGCCTGCCTTGCGGCCCGCTTGAGTTTTGTTGAGGTATTCATGATCAGCTGTGTTGTCGGCCTTCAATGGGGCGACGAGGCCAAGGGTAAAATCGTTGATCTCATCGGAGATCACCATTCCGTGGTCGTCCGTTACAACGGTGGCGCAAACGCCGGTCATACCGTTGTCGTAAAAGGTGTCAGCTACAAGCTTTCCCTCGTCCCAACTGGCTTGGTTCGCCCAGAAACCCTCGGGCTTATCGGTAATGGCGTCGTCATCCACCCAGGCCGACTCTGCGACGAAATCGCAGGCCTCGAGGCCAAAGGCCTCTCCATCCACAACCGCCTCAAAATCAGCGATCGCGCTCATGTTATTATGCCATGGCATATCGAGGAAGAACGCCTCCGCGAAGCCGCCAGCGGCAAAGCCGCCATCGGCACCACCGGCCGTGGCATCGGCCCATGCTATGCCGATAAAGCTGGACGCCAGCTGGCCATCCGCATGATTGACCTCGTTTCACCAGATCGCCTAAAGGCCCGAATCGAGGCCGTTCTACCTCAAAAACGACAACAACTTCAGGCACTCGCCTCAGGCGCCGAGGTCAACCTCCCACCACTCGATCAACTGCTGGCCGAGCATCTCAAATTCCGCCAACAACTCGCACCCATGGCTTGTGACACCACCAAACTCTTGCACGAACTGCACAGCCAGCAAAAATCCATCCTCTTCGAGGGGGCCCAAGGCAGCCTTCTCGATATCGATCACGGCACTTTCCCCTTTGTCACCAGCAGCACCAGCACCGTGGGCGGCATCGGGCCAGGAAGTGGCTTCCCCACTCGCTGGATCAACAACACTATAGGCGTGGTCAAAGCCTACACCACCCGCGTCGGCTCAGGCCCTTTCCCCACCGAACTCGATGACGGCCCAGAAGGAATCGGCGAGCGCATCCGCAAAATAGGCCGCGAATACGGTACCGTCACAGGTCGCCCTCGCCGCTGCGGCTGGTTCGATGCTGTCGCTGTTCGCACCACCGCGGCCATCAACGGTGTCGATTCCATCAGCCTCATGCTGCTCGATGTCCTCAGCGGCCTGCCAGAACTCAAATTGGCCGTCAAATATGACTCCCCTTCTGGCAATACCGACTGGTTCCCCTCCGATGCTATCACCCTCGAAGCCTGCAAACCGGTCTACGAAACCCTCCCCGGCTGGTCAGAAGACATCACTGCCTGCAAACGCTGGGAAGATCTACCCGCAAACGCCAAACGCTACGCCCTGCGCGTGGCCGAACTCGCTGGCAAACCCTTGGCATGGGTCTCGGTCGGTCCCGGCCGGGAACAGACTTTCCAGCAAAAAAACTGATAGGATAACCACCAATGCCAACCCGGACATACATTCCCCGCTTGGCTGCTTTTTATCTTCGAATCCAAAGAGGGCTTGGAACGAAAAACCAACCCCGACTTGCCATCACAAGGGGCACATCGTTTGAGTCCTGAGACCGGTAAACAGGCTGGCACTCCCAATTCCATCGGGCACGCCTCCATGGCCGGCCTCGATCCCTCACGCCTTCCCGACCATGTCGCCATCATCATGGATGGCAATGGTCGCTGGGCTCAGCGACAAGGCCTCCGCAGGGTCGAGGGACATGCCCGCGGCGTCCAAAGTGTCCGCCAAACCGTCGAAGAATGCTGCCGCCTCGGCATCACCCAACTCACTCTCTATTGCCTCTCCAGCGAAAACTGGAAACGCCCACGCGACGAACTCGACTTCCTCATGGCGCTCCTCAGCCAGTTCCTCATTCAGGAACGCGAACTGCTCATGCGCCAAAATATTCGCTTCCAAGTCATCGGCCGCCGCGAAGGACTTTCCGAACCAGTCCTCGAAGAAATCCGCCAAAGCGAATCTCTCACGCGCGACAACACCGGCCTCCTCCTCTGCCTGGCAATTAATTACGGCGCCCGAACCGAATTGCTCGATGCCTTCCGCAAGATGGCCTCCCAGGTCAAGCTAGGCACGCTCGAACCCGAGTCCATCAACGAAGCCACTGTCTCTGAATCCCTTTACACCGCAGGCATGCCAGATCCAGATCTCCTCATCCGCACCGCCGGCGAAATGCGCGTCAGTAATTTCCTCCTCTGGCAAATCTCCTATGCAGAGTTGTGGGTGACACAACGCTGCTGGCCAGAGTTCGACATCCCCACGCTCCACTCTGCCTTGGCCGACTACAGCCTCAGGCAAAGACGCTTCGGGGGCCTCCCGGGGCAATCCAACCCATGATGACCCGCATCATCACCGGAATCATCCTCACCCTGGTGGTTCTGGCACTACTCGCCATAGACCACCTCACTTATCCCTATTCCATTGGCCTGCTGGTTTTGGCACTGGGCGCGCTTTGCATGGCCGCATGGGAACTCGCTGGCCTACTGCCCAAAGATAACCGCCCTCAGCCTATCACTGCTGTTCTTGCGGTGGGTGCCCTCGTCGCCTGCTGCTGGCTTCCAGTCCTCCCATGGCCCGAAAAGGTTCAAGCGTGGCTGTTCGATCACCGCGCCCTCACCCTACTGACCGGTTTCATCACCGTCGTCTTGGTTCTCTTC
>CAIWHS010000151.1 GCA_903912515.1 uncultured Planctomycetaceae bacterium | reverse complement strand
TGCCGTTGGCAATGCAAACTACTACCGCACCTGCGGCTCCCACTTCACCTGTGGTTCGGCGATGGGGGTCGAGGACGGCTCGGATGCACTGATGCTCAAGGCGCCTATGGCTGAGCGTCAGGCCAAAGCGCGCGAGCTGCTCAAGCAGTCTGGCTACGACGGCAAGCCAATCATCTTGCTGCACGCCACCAACATTCATGTCATGAACCAGACCATGCTGGTGGTGGCGCAAAACCTGCGCCAGGTTGGCTTCAATGTGCAGTTGGCATCCACCGACTGGGGTGCGGTGGTGACCCGCCGCTCCAACCAGAACCCGCCGGAGCAGGGTGGCTGGAACGTGTTCTACACATGGAGTGGCGGCAATGCCACCTCCAGCCCGATCAGCCTCTTTGCGCACGCCGCCATTGGCAAAAAGGCCTGGTTTGGCTGGCCTGAGAACGCCGACATCGAGAAAATGCGAACCGAGTGGGCCTACGCGGCTAACTTGGACGCGCGCAAAGGGGTGGCCAGCCGCATGAACAAGACCATGATGGACTATGTGCATGACGTCAAGACCGGCCAGTGGGTACAACCGGCCGTTTACCGGGGAGATCGAATTCGTGGCTTACTGGCCGTGCCAGAGGTCATCCCATGGTGGAACGTGGAACGTTACGCATAAAGTCTGATACTGCCATGCCACCACCCCTCGAAGGTGGTGGCAGCTACACCTGATGCTGTCCTACATACTTCGTCGTTTGCTTGGCGTCATCCCCGTCATGGTTGTGGTGGGGGTGTTTGTTTTTTCCCTGTTGCACCTGGCCCCGGGCGACCCGGCCGCCATCATTGCGGGTGATAACGCCACCGAGGCCAGCATTGCCCGCATTCGCGCCAGCCTAGGGCTGGACCGGCCGCTTCTGGAGCAGTTTGGCAAATGGGCCTGGGCCACCGTGCAAGGCGACCTGGGTGTCTCGATGTTTTCCAATGTGCCGGTCACAGAGCTGGTCAAACAGCGCATGGGCCCCACGTTTTCTTTGGCGTTCACCACCATGGCGGTGGCGGTGATCATTGCGGTCACCCTGGGTGTGCTGGCCGCCTGGAAAGCCGGTTCCCTGTTGGACCGCGCGGTGATGGGCCTGGCGGTGACCGGCTTTTCGGTGCCGGTGTTCGTGGTCGGTTACATCATGGTTTATTTCATTGCCTTGCAGTGGCGCTGGTTGCCGGTGCAGGGCTACACCCCGATGTCCGAGGGGTTATGGCCTTGGTTACGGCATTTGATACTGCCCTCCTTTGCCCTGGGGCTGGCCTATGTGGCGCTGATTGCGCGCATCACTCGCGCCAGCATGCTCGAAGTGCTGGCTGAAGACTACATCCGCACCGCCAGCGCCAAGGGCGTGGCCACCATGCCCATGCTGTTGCGCCACGCTCTCAAGAATGCAGCGGTACCCATCATCACGGTGATTGGCATTGGTGTGGCGCTACTGATCTCTGGGGTGGTGATCACGGAGAGTGTGTTCAATATCCCGGGCGTCGGCCGGCTGGTGGTGGACGCTATTTCGCGGCGCGACTACCCCATCATTCAAGGGGTGATGATCATTTTTGCGGCCATTTATGTGCTGATCAATCTGTTGATTGACATCAGTTACAGCTTCCTTGACCCACGGATTCGGTACAGCTGATGGCCACGGACCCCATGATTGTGCGCAGCAAGGTCGGAGACTTCATCCGGCGTAACCCGACCATTGTTGTCGGGGGCGCCTTGCTGATATTGATCACGCTGGCAGCCCTGCTGGCGCCGTTCATTGCCCGTGACCCGATTGCCTTTGAGCCGATCAATCGCTTGAAGGGGCCCTCGGCCGACTTCTGGCTAGGCACCGACAGCCTGGGCCGCGATGTGTATGCCCGCATGATCTACGGCGCGCGCATCTCGCTGATGGTCGGCCTGCTCGTCGCCCTGATCTCCATCATCAGTGGCGCGGTCATCGGCCTGCTGGCGGGTTATTTTTCTAAGGTCGACGCGGTGGTGATGCGCTTGATGGACGGCATCATGGCCATTCCCTCCATCCTGTTGGCGATTGCGCTGGTGGCACTGCTGGGCTCAAGCGTCAAGGTGGTGATCATCGCCATCGCCATCCCCGAGATCCCT
>CAIWHS010000150.1 GCA_903912515.1 uncultured Planctomycetaceae bacterium | reverse complement strand
GAAGCTGAACCTGAAAATTGACCTGCCCGGCAAGGCGGTTCAATCGCGGGCGACACTATCAGCAACCGTGCTGCGCGACGCGCAAACCATCGCTCTCGATGCGGTGAACTTTCAGGTGACCGGCTGCCAATGGCAAGGCGAAGGGGCGATGCAGGCGACCACCCTGCCCTTTCGCCACGAGAAAGGCAAACTCACTCTAACCCCCGCAGGCGGCTTCAAGGCCGGCTCGCGCGGCAACCTGACGATTGATTACAGCGTTAAAAACCCCAAAGATGGTCTATTTTTCTTTGGCCCAGGCCCGGGTGATAACGAGACCCCGCTGATGGTATGGAGCCAAGGCGAGTCGAACGGCAACCGGCACTGGATTCCTTGCCTTGACCACCCGGTGGCACGCCAGACAAGTGAGCTGGTCGCCACGGTGGAAAAGGGGTTCGAGGTGCTTTCCAATGGCCGGCTGGTTGCCCGTCAGGATAACGCCGACAACACCACAACCTTTCATTGGAAGCAGGAAAACCCTCACCCGAGCTATCTGGTCACCTTGGTGGCCGGCAAGTTTGATGTGACCCAAGAAAAGGCTGGCGACATCCCCCTGCTTTACTATGTGCCCAAGGGCGCCAAAGGAGATGTGGCGAAAACATTCGGCCGCACACGCGAGATGATGGAAGTTTTCCAGCGCCGGTTCGGCACCCGCTATCCGTGGGAGAAATACGCCCAGGTGGTAGTGGAGCAGTTTACATCGGGCGGGATGGAGAACACCTCGGCCACCACCCTGAATGACCGGGTTTTAGTCGACGAACGGGCCCTGTTGGATTATGACCCCGATGGCCTCATCGCGCACGAATTAGCCCACCAATGGTGGGGTGATCTGGTCACTTGCCGGGATTGGGCCCATCTTTGGCTGAACGAGGGTTTCGCCTCGTTTTCGGAAGTGATTTGGTCTGAACATAAAGAAGGCCAAGACAAGGCCCGCTATGACCTATTGCGCAAGATGCGCGCCGCAATGGAGGGCGACAGCCGACCCGTGGTGGACAGGCGCTATGGCGACCCCCGCGACATGTTCGACAACCGCGCCTATCCGAAAGGTGCCTGGATGCTGCAAATGCTGCGCTCCAAACTGGGTGAGGAAGTCTTTTGGAAAGGCGTGCGCGCCTGGGCCGAGCGCTACCGTTTCAAAAGCGCCGAAACCGCCGATTTCCGCAGGGTGCTTGAAGAAACCAGTGGTTTGGATCTGGAACGGTTCTTCACCGAGTTTTTGGAGCGTGGCGGTCATCCCGAACTAAAGGCGGATGTGACCTACAACGCCGAGACCCGCACTCTGGAAATCAAGTTGGAACAAACCCAAAAGAACGAGCCCTACGACCTGCGTGTGCCCGTTGAGCTTGTGCTGGAAAATGGCCAACGCCAAATGGAATTGATTCCCTTGGCTGAACGCAAGGCGACAACTCGCATCAAGCTCGACCAGGCCCCCGCGACCTGGGAAATCGACCCGGCCTTCACGCTGCTAGCCAAATGGACCGAAAAGCGTGAGCCCAAACAATGGATCACCCTGGCTGAAAAGGGTGGTGTGCATGGGCGGGCAACCGCCATCGCCGCGCTGGGCAAGCTTACCGACGAGTCGGAAGCCTTGGCCGCCATTGTGGCCAAGGAAAAGGTGCCCGGGTTGGCCGTGGAGGCAACCCAGGCTTTGGGTAGACAAAAGGATGCCCCAACTCTGAAACGGCTGCTTGCGGCGGTTACCAACCCGGAAGCCAAGGTACGCAGGGCCGCTGTGGATGCCATTGGCCACAAGAAGGGTGACGAGGAGGTGAAAACAACACTTAAAAAGATCCTTGACCAGGGTGACCCTTCCGCCTCGGTGGAGGCAGGTGCCCTGCTGGCCTATGCCCGTGTGGGTGGGGCACCCGCTGCAGCGCTGGCTGCAAAATACCTGGGCCGCGAATCCCATGGTGAGGTTTTGCGCAGCGCCGCCTTGGAAGCGCTGGCGGAGTCAGGCCAAAACGATGCGGTGGACACGCTGCTGGCCTGGACCGCCCAGGGGAAACCCAGGTCCGCCCGACTGGCCGCCATGCGCGCCGCGGGTTCGCTGGCCGACAAACCGGCCGTTTCAGCCGAGAACCGCAAGCGAATCGTGGAAATGCTGATGGCACGGCTGGATGGCGAGAAACCGCAGATCCGCCGCGGCGCCGCCCTGGCCCTGGACGGCCTGGGCGAGAAGGCTCGACCGGCCCTCGCCCGCTTGGAGCTTGCGGTCAGCGATGATCCGGACAACGCGGTGCGCCGGACCGCGGAAAAAGCCCTGCGCAACCTGAACACCAAGACGGATTCAGGATCCTTGCAAGCGGAAATCCGCCGTCTGCGTTCCGAGGTGGAGGCGCTCAAGCGGAGCATGACCGACCTGGAGGACCCGGACGCGGTGGATTGACGGTAGGGCCCTTACTTGGGCGCGGGAAGGTTTTCCCGCGCCTTGGCGATACCACCCTGGATGGTTATCAACTCGAAAAAACCAAGATTGTGCTTCTTGCCGAACGCCAGCGCGTACTGGTATTGCTCTAGCGCCAACCCCCATTGCTTTTTGCCAAGTGCTGTCTCACCGAAACGGGCCAGAACATCCAGGCGTTTCGTCATGGGTACCTTGGCGTGCGGGTTGTCGCAAATTTCCCGGGTCTGGGTGACATATTTGGTGGCCTCATCGTATTTGTCCAAAAGATAGAGCTGACATCCTAAAGCTGCCACGACACTCAGGCCGCTTACATTGAAAAGTTCACCCGATTTTTCATATCCCCTGACCGCTTCCTGAAGCACGGGTACCGACTCCTCGACTTTTCCAAGACGGACCAGGCTGCCACCATATAGTCCGAGAGCCTGGGCATATCCCCGGAATTCATCCGGCTGGTCCTTCAGGGCCTGGGCAGCTTTGGCCGCCTCGGAAGCTGAGGGCTCAAATTGTTGCCGGGAATGGAGAACCAGCGCGCGATTTAGTCGAATCAGGGCCAATTCCTTGGATTGGCCGGGGAGTAGCCTTTCAGCCATTTCCAGCACCTGTCCAGATAGCTGGTCCGCCTCCTCTAAATTGCCTTTCTTGAATGCCTCCAGGCCAGCTTTGCTCAGTGACTTCATTTCGGCCAGTTCGGTTGCATTTGGTTGGGGAACCAGTTTTTGGGACCCACATCCGCTAGGGAATAAAAAGATGGGAAGGGTCAAAAGTGCCATACAAATCGGGAGAGGATGGCGGATTTGAAACAGCGTCGCCATGGGATCTTCTCTCGAATTGCCTTTAGGGCTATCTCTGTGGTGGTGGTGTCATTTGCCCGGCGGTGGATTGGAAAGTTCCGCCGCCTTTTCCCGCGCAGTCTTTACTTTCGCTTCCCAGTTATCCATCGCCTTCTGTCGGATGCGACCCAAAACCCCTTGGCCGTGTTGGGTTTCGATGCGCTGGCGAGCTTGCTCGTTGTGCCGGTTCACCTCGGCGCGGAAGGTGGCGTCCTTTTTACCAGCGGGCAGTTCCATCACCGCCGTGCTCACTCCCAACTCCGACTGAAGCAAGCGCAAATATTCCATGTGCTGGGCGGAATAGGGCAGCGAAGGGTATTCCCACAGCACCAGTGGGCTATCACTGGGTTCCTCTGCCGGCGGAGGTGTCTGCTCCCGGGGGGTTCGTTGGCCTCGACCTGGGTCGGTGGAGTCGGCGCAGCCGGCTACCAGGGCGCATGCGGTCAATAGACATGGGATCAATCGGTCCAATGGTTTAGCCTCATCCAAGGTCCGCTGGCAGCCGCTCCCATTCCCTGCGCACCTTGTTAAGTCCCAGGGCGAACAGCTCGAAATCATCCGCAAGCCGACGCAGCACCTCGGCTTGTCCCGGTTCGGTCGTTTTTTCCAGATGGCTTGCCATCAAGTAGCTACGCTTGCCCTCCACCGTGTAATCGAGCAGCGCATCCCGACCACGGCGGTGGCCCATGCGTCGCAACCCTTCGGGAAACAGGCCAGTCCAATAAAGAGCCAAGTCACCCGCATGGCGATACACCTCGCCCCGCGCCATACCCTCGGGCAATTCGTCGGCAACAGCCAAGACTGCCTGCAGCTCATCACCATCGTTTGAGCGATCTTTTACATGCAGTCTTTGGATTGCTTTCATGCTAAAAAACCGCGCCAGCAGACCCGACAGATAATCCACCACCGGTGTTTCACCGAGGCCAAATTCCTGCAAAAAGGTATGTTCAGTCAGTCCTGCGAAAAATCGGGCCAATTCATCCAGCGGATTGACAGGCAGGAAAGCCCCTTGGGAATCTTGCGACATGATAGCCTCCTCCAAATATGTGGGAGAGAGGTACTAAAACAGGAGAGAGGCTTCTACAGTTAAAGGAATGTGGCGGGGCGGGTCAACCCCGCCCCGCCACATGGGGTTTGTTCACTTGTTACGCTGACGCTATGACAATGTTTGATCAAAAACAGCCATAATCACTAACGATCGCCATCGCCACCACCGGCACCTGCTCCACCAGCGCCACCTGGAATGCCACTGCCAGCCCCTGGGGCGCCTGCTGCGCCTGAGTTGCGAATGCTGGCAGAAACTTCCTTCAGATGGTCTTGGTACAGTTTTCCCGATTCCTTGCGGGCCTCGCTGGTTTCGTCTTGGGCACTATTGCGCACTATCAGCTTGCCCTCGGGAGTGAGAAAAGCCAGTTCGGTCCAAGTGCCTGAAAGGGCCCTTTCCGCATCTCCTGCCCCGGTGATACCAGACCGTTTGGGTTCTTCAATCTTTTCGGTGCGAACCTGCTCGCCCTTGCGGATAACCCGCTCGTGGCTGAAGTAGGGCCCTTCCACTTCGGCCAGCAGCAGGTCCTTACCCGCGCCTGGGCCCAGAGGCAGGTTGACGGTGGGCCGGTTCGTGATGCGGTCTTTGGAGTTGTTTTGGTGCAAATAGCTCAGGCCATGCACCGCGCGGCTCCAAGTGGGCACGCCACTAACCGGAACGGGTGGCCCGCCCACATAGTCGCCCTTGCGCACCTTCAATCGGGGAATAACCACCCACTGGCCTACTTCCACAGGCTCGGTACCCCCCACGGTGGCCTTCTCAACCCACTGGTGCACCTCCATGGCGGCTGTATTATTATTGTCTGCCACAACCGGAGCGGCCACATAATAAATATGCTCCGAAGGGGAATTGATGGGCGGGAGCTCGCGCCACGAGGTGTCATCACCCGTAAACTCAAGAGCCTTGGCATAGCTTTCCAGAGCCACATCAGGTCTCAGGTAGTTTGGATTTTGCAGCACAACCCGCATGCGGTATTTGTAGGTTTTGCCGCTTTCCACGGTGTAGTCCATCACACGCACCAGCACATCGTCGGCAGGTGGCAGGTCAGCAAGCGAGCTGGCACCGGCTTGGCCTGGCATGCCACCCATGCCCATGCCCATGCCCATTCCGCCACCCATGCCGGCTTTGCCCATTCCCATGCCACCGCCCATGCCGGGGCCACCCATACCGGGGGCACCACCACCGCCAGCACCGGATCCACCCATG